>CANGUX010000013.1 GCA_947457385.1 Holosporales bacterium | reverse complement strand
TTTTTATTTATTGTTTTTTTATTTTATTTTTATTTTATTGATATTTTGTTAATGTTGTTTTTTCCCCAATGATTTTTCAAAGCTTTTAATCAGAGGAAGAGGATAAAAGTAGATGACTTTATTTACGTTTTAATGCTACAAGATAGTTTAGCGGTTTTTAAAATTAGGATTTTACGCTTATGAGATCATCTATTTTGAGGCAGTCTTTTCTTGATTTTTTTGCGAAAAAAGGACACACCATTCTGCCTTCAGCTTCTTTAATTCCTCATGGTGATCCATCTTTATTATTTACTGCAGCAGGCATGGTTCCTTTTAAGGATTTTTTTACAGGGGAACAAACGCCACCTTCGTCTTGTGTTGCATCCAGTCAAAAATGTGTGCGTGTTGGGGGAAAACATAACGATCTCGAGCAAGTAGGGCGTACGGCGCGTCATCACACCTTTTTTGAGATGTTGGGCAATTTTTCCTTTGGAGATTATTTCAAGGAAAAGGCCATCTGTTATGCATGGGAATTTTTGACACAAGTGCTAGATCTATCAAAAGAGAAACTTTGGATTACGGTTTATCATGAAGATGATGAAGCTTTTTCATTGTGGCGTAAGATTGCGGGGATTCCTGAATCGCGTATTATTCGCATTGCCACAGATGATAATTTTTGGTCAGCAGGGCCATTGGGCCCCTGTGGTCCTTGCTCTGAGATTTTTTATGATCATGGAGAAGGGGTGCGAGGGGGGCCCCCTGGATCGCCCGATGCAGATGGGGATCGCTTTGTGGAGTTGTGGAATCTGGTTTTTATGGCCTATGAGCAACTAGAAGAGGAGAGGGTTTTGTTGCCTAAACCTAGTATTGATACAGGCATGGGGTTAGAGCGCATCGCTGCAGTCATGCAGGGCGTTCATGATAATTTTGACACCGATGTATTTCAAGCTTTGATCCAGCATTCTGCAGCACAAAGTGCAACATCACAGCATCCTGTGGGCGATAACGTGGCTCATAGAGTTATTGCCGATCATTTGCGCAGCAGCAGTTTTTTGATTGCAGACGGGGTGTTGCCCTCTAATGAAGGGCGCGGCTATGTTTTGCGTCGTATTCTTCGAAGGGCTTTGCGTCAAGTCCATGCCATTGGAGGAGGTCCTTCTCATCTCGCAGATCTAGTGCCCACCCTTATTGCAGAGATGGGGGAATGCTATGGGGAATTGATGCGTGCACAATCCTTGATCAAAGCTGTTTTGACCCAAGAGGGAGAGCGTTTTAAAGTTTTACTAAGCAAGGGATTGACGTTGTTGTCAGAGTGGAGCCAACAGGGAAGAGGCGCGATTTTTCCCGGTGAAAAAGCGTTTCAGCTCTATGACACCTATGGATTTCCCTTGGATCTAACCCAAGATATTCTTAGAGAGCAGGGTATTGAGGTGGATGAAAAGACCTTTAGCGAGCACATGGAGCGCCAACGTCATCAATCGCGTTCTTCTTGGACAGGCTCGGGGGCAACGGTTATGGAGCCTATTTGGAGAGAGATGAATGAAGCCCTTGCCCCCACCCTTTTTGTGGGGGATACCCAAAGCGTTGCTTTGGCCCATCTGATGGCCATGGTTGTAGAGGGCAAGCAAGTCCGTCGCCTAGAAATGGGACAAGCAGGAAGCATCGTCACCGATTCTACCCCTTTTTATGGTGAATCAGGAGGACAAATTGGGGATTCAGGGGTGATCACAGGGGCCACCGGACGTATGAACGTGCTGGATACCCAAAGGATAGGACAAATCTGGGTGCATCGGGGCACAGTAGAAGAAGGCTTTTTTGAGCTGGGGGACTCTGTCACCTTATTGATTGACCAATCCCGTCGTGACGCTATTGCCAGAAATCATTCGGCCACGCATTTATTACAATCCGCGTTGCGCGTGGTGTTGGGAGAGCATGTCACCCAAAAAGGCTCTTTGGTCAATGCTGAAAAATTGCGCTTTGATTTCAGTCATGCATCGGCTTTGAGTGCGCAAGAATGGCATGACGTTGAGCTTTATGTAAACCGTCATGTTTTAATGAATCATGAGGTAGAATCTGTCTTTATGCCTCAAAAGGAAGCGCTGGAATCGGGGGCTATGGCGTTGTTTGGTGAATCTTATGCAGAGATCGTACGTGTCGTTACCATGGGGAAAGAAGCCACATCAAAAGAATTGTGTGGAGGCACCCATGTTAAGCGAACAGGGGATATTGGTCTGATTAAAATCACCTCTGAAAGTGGCATTGCCGCAGGGATTCGTCGTATCGAGGCCATAACGGGAGAAAAGGCTTTGCAGCTTTTTCAAGAGCTGTCATGTCAGATGAAACGTCTATCTTCTCAATTACGTGTGCCCAGTGATGCCATAGAATCTAAAATGCAACAGCTGTTGGCAAAAAAAAACGTTCCCTCTGAATGTGCAGTCACCTTAACAGAAAAAGAGACCCTGGGGACCCTTGCGTTTTGGCATGCCCATGTTCCAGAGGTAGAGCCAGGCAACCTCAAAGAAAGCATGGACTGGTTAAAGAGACAAATGGGTTCAGGCGTTCTAGCGCTGGGCACAACCATGAATGATAAGATGACGCTTTTAATTGGGGTGAGTCATGATTTGTTGTCCCAATGGAACGCAAAAACCTTGTTGTTTACAGCATTACCCCATGTACGTGGGGGAGGGCGCCCTGATTTTGCGCAGGGAGGAAGCATCCATTTTGAGGGAGACTATGCCGCATGTATTCAACGCTTGCGCCAGGCCCTTCAACAAGAAAAAGTATGAGCACGAGAGGGATAAAGACCGTAAAAGCCATTGGATCATGGTTAAGCAAGGATCTTTTAAACTTTCTCATTTTTGTGGTATACTCGGCGTATCATCTTCTGGTGAGGCCTTTTTTGCAAGGTCAATGTCGGTTTAATCCCTCCTGTGCTTTCTATGCGAAAGAGATTTTTGGTCTTGTATCGTTTCACAAGGCTTGTTTTCTTATCCTAAAGCGCTTAGGGAAATGCCATCCTTGGGGCAATTTAGAAGAAGTCGTGGATCTGGATCTTCTCCGTCATGCCCCGCAGAACCAAGAGGGAGCATGCAAGAACATAAAAATCTCTTAATCGCTATTTTAGCGTGTATTACCTTATGGCTAGGGGTCGAATTATGGTTAAAGCCAACCCCCTCTGTTGTGGCGCCTTCGAACGAACAAATCTGCACTGTGCCTCCTGTAACCCCTAAATGTATTCCAAGACAAGAAGCCCTCTCCACATCGGCGCGTGTTCCCATTGATACCCCTTATGTGCAGGGATCCCTATCTCTAAAAGGGGCTTTTTTGGACGATTGGACATTGCGAACCTATCATGAAACATGGGAATCCAGCAGTCCTTCTGTGCATCTGTTATCCCCTGGAAACAGTGAGCATGGGTATTATGGAACGTTTCGATGGATTGCGCCTGATTCTGGGATAGAGCTCCCCGGGGACGATACGTTGTGGGAAGCGGATGGAAATGTGCTTAGTCCAAAAAATCCGGTAACACTTTCCTGGCGGAATGCCAGTGGGATTTTATTTCAATTGCTGTTTTCCATAGATGATGCCTATGGTCTGACCATCACTCATAAAGTAACCCATGTGGAAGGGGGAGCGCCTTTGACCTTGAGAACCCAGAGTGTCGTGCGTCGTCAAGGGCCCGTTAAAACATCGGGCTATTTTATGTTGCACGAAGGGTTATTGCGGTTTTCTGAGAGATTGGAAGAATATGGCTATGCCGATGTCCTAAAGAAGAAGGCGCCTGCATTCCAGAATCTCATGGGAGGGACAAAAGGCGTAGGGTGGACAGGGATTACAGATAAGTATTGGTTGGTTTCGTTGATTCCTGGGGAGGGCATAGCCACAGAAGGAGGCATACAAAGCAGTGAAGTGCCTTTAAGATATCAAGTGGAAACCGTGACAAAACCTGTCACAGTGCAGCCTGGCGAGACCAAAAGTGCTCTCACCCATTTGTTTGCAGGGCCTAAGCGTTTGTCTTTGTTGGATGGGTATGAGCATCGCTGGAATATCAATCATTTTGATTTAGCCGTAGATTTTGGATGGTTTTATTTTCTCACAAAACCCATGTTTTTGCTTTTGAGTTGGTTAAAAGACGTAGGTGGGAGTTTTGGATTTGCTATTTTAGTGATGACCGTTTTCATTAAAATGGCGTTTTTTCCCCTTTCCCTCAAGTCATATCGTTCTATGGCACGCATGCGCAAGCTGCAACCTATGCTGGAATCCCTAAAATCACGCTATCCGGATGACAAAGTAAAATTAAATCAAGAGATGATGGCGTTGTATCGCAAAGAAAAAGTCAATCCCGCTTCGGGATGTTTGCCCATGTTGGCGCAATTTCCTATCTTTTTTGCGCTGTACAAAGTGTTATTTATTTCCATAGAGATGCGTCAAGCCCCATTTTGGGGTTGGATTCACGATCTTTCTGCGCCAGATCCTACTAATCTATTTACAGCCTTTGGACTTTTTCCTTGGGCAACGCCTTCATGGTTGTGTTTGGGGGCTTGGCCCTTGATTATGGGGGGCACGATGATTCTTCAGCAACGCATGAACACCTCGATGCCCCTTGATGCCCATCAAAAATTCATGATGATGTATGTGATGCCTTCTGTTTTTATGTTTATGTTGGCGCAATTTCCAGTGGGGTTGGTGATTTATTGGACTTGGAGCAATGTATTAACTGTCTTGCAGCAGGCTGTGATGACGCGGTATTACAGTGAAGCGATTTAAACAGCCAGGCAAAGAGATGAGCATTCCGACGCAAAAAAAGGTTGGGAGGCTTCAAGAGAGTGGGGCGAAAAAAAAGTCAAAACTTGCACTTAATGTTGAAAAACATCGTGCATCTAAATTGCAGGGAAGTCATTGGATTACTTGTGCACCGTGCCTTTCGGCCATTCCTGTTCCTCGTGGAAATGAGGTGGCATTTTGGGGGCGCTCCAATGTGGGAAAATCTTCCCTTTTAAATATATTGATGAAAAAGAAAAAATTAGCGCGTGTTTCGAAAACACCAGGAAGGACACAAGCCCTTCATTTTTACCACATGTCTGTGGGGATTGTAGCCGTGGATTTGCCAGGATATGGGTATGCTGAAGTGCCCAATGCCTTACGGGATCAATGGAAAATTCTGGTGGGAAAATACTTATCTCATCGCACGTGTTTAAAAAAAGTCTATCTTTTGTTAGATGCCCGTCATCCTCCTCAACCGCTTGATTTTCAAGCCCGTGATTTTTTGCTTTCCTTAGGCGTTTCATTTGCCTGTGTTTTAACCAAAGCAGATGCCCTTTCTTCTTTGCAGCTGGAACAACGCCTTTGCATGATGCGCCATGAATTTCTTCATCCCGCTCTAATAGGCGCAACAGAAGAGATGCAGGTATGGCCTGCAAGTGCAAAAACAAAAAAAGGGACAGAAGCCTTGTTAGAAGACATTTTGTGTCAAATCACTCCTTTTTCAGATTTGCAGGAGTGACCATGAGACCATCGTGCTTGCGTGATGGATAGCATGAAAGCCCGATGCTGTGTACGTGTGTTCTCCACCTTTTAAATAGGAGATTTTTATGAATCTTCATCTTCCCCTTTCCGTTTGGGCATTGAGTATCAGTGCTTTTTTTCTAAATTGTGCTTCTGTTATCGTGTTCGGATGCAGCCCTATTTTAATGATTGAAGTCTTTGGATTGCGTGATGTGGATGCAGGCATTTTAGAGGGCACGGTAGAAGGATTTGCCTTAGCTATTCGTGCCATTACAGGGGTTTTAAGTGATTTTTTAGGAAAACGAAAATCATTTCTTTTGTGGGGGTATTCCATTACAGCTTTTTCGCGATTTCTTCTTGCTCCATCCATGGCCATTGAATCTGTGGTCTTGTCACGTTTTATGGAAAAATTAGGAAACGGTCTACAAGCCAGCCCACGTGAAGCGTTTATTGGGGATGTCACGCCGCCTTCCCTGGTGGGTCGGGGCTATGGATTAAATAAAACCTTTAGCATGTCAGGATCTTTTGTAGGATCGGGGATTATGCTGTTTATCTTTTTACGCGAAAAAAACTTTAATGTTCGTTTTTTGCTTTGGGGAACGGCTTTTTTAACCCTTTTTAGTGTGTTTGTTTTGTTTTTTGGCGTGAAAGAGCAGACCATTCTACAGAAATCCCCAAAGCCCCCCCGTCGATTTTCATGGAAAACACAATGGAACGCCATTGTTACGGATATTCATGAATTTTCTTGGGGGTTTTGGAAGGCCTTGGGTGTCATTTGCTTGTTTAAATTAGGCTATTTTAGTGGCACATTTTTGGTCTGTCTTTTGCGCAATTCAGATGCTTCTTTCTTTGGCGTTTCCCTTCACAATCAATTTGGATTAGCTAGCGCCGTCTTTTTGTTGGTCCAAAACCTCGCTTGTGCACTCTTTGCTTATCCTTTGGGAAAATTTTCTGATCAGATGGACCGTCGTTTTGTCGTCGGTCTTGGTCTTGTTTTTATGATGATTTCCTTGCTTTGTTTTGGATTAGGTGCCTCGCCTTATGCCTTGTATATGGGCATCGTTTTTTATGGGTTGCAAATGAGCATGCAGGGAGCCCTTCTGGCCCTTTTGTCTTCTACCATGCCCCCTCATCTTAGGGGCACTGGATTTGGGTTGTTCTTTTTAGCTTCTGGCATATCGATTATTTTAGCCAATCAAGTTTTCATGCGGAATTTTGTAGATTGGTTTGGGCTTTCCATTTCTTTTCTTATTATTTTTGTCTTTGTGTGTGTGGCATTATTTTGTTTGCCCTTTGTACCAAGGCCATCCAACGCTGTGCGATCATGACATGGGAAAGGGTTTGTTCAGGCTATGGAATGCTTTTGGAAACTTTAGAGCGTCTGTTAGAGCGCCCTCACATGCCCCAAGCATGGCTTATTTTGGGGCCTCGTGGTGTGGGGAAACGGACGTTATGCGAGGGCATTGCAGCACGTTTATCACAGGGACTGGCGTTAACTGCATCCTTGGAATCATCTTCTAACGCCATGTATGCTCGATCCTTTGTTTTGCCCAGAAAAGCTTCTTTGCAAGCACTTCATGCCTTTAAACAGCAGATGATGCGCACCTCTCTTTCAGGGGGATGGAAGATTGGTACGTTGCTGGATGTCCATGAACTAGGCCCCCATTGCATCCATGCATTGCTTAAACTCATCGAAAACCCTCCTGTCAACACGCTCTTTCTCTTGACAAGTTCAGCTCCTGTTATGGCTACCCTTAGGTCCCGGTGTTTTCCCATCACCATGGCGCCTTTGACGTCGACGCAGTTAAACCATATTTGCCCTGATTTACCAGAAGATCCTCTTTTCCTTTCGTGGTGTGGTGGATGCATTGGACGCGCCTATGGATTGCTTGAATCGCGATCTTTTTTGCAACAAACCTGGGATCTTCTCATGCAAGCCCGTTTTGGCCCCCCTGTGCTGCCCAAAGCATGGTTAGAGGTGGCTTCACGCTCTTTAGACCTTTTTGAAGAAATCCTCGTTTTGTGGTTTTGTCATCAGAGCAAACAAGCCATTTCGGTGTATCCAAGAGTGCTGCGCCTTGAGTATTTGCAAAAAGATCTTTTTTCCCTTTTACGACAGAGTCAGGTCTATCATTTAGATTTTGACTTTCTTTTTGCAAATCTGTATCATAGTATTGCTTCTTTTTTCTCTGAGGATAAGTCATGCATGCCAGCTCTTTCTATGTAACAACCCCCATTTATTATGTCAACGGCTCTCCCCATTTGGGACATTTTTATACGACCGTTGCCGCCGACATTTTTGCACGTTTTGCAAAACTAGAGGGAAAAAAAGTCAAATTTTTGACGGGCACAGATGAATATGGCGCAAAAGTAGCCCAAGCAGCAGAAGCTTCAGGCCAAGCACCCCAGGCCTATGTCGATGAGATTTCCAACCTTTTTCGCGAGATGACCTCCTATTCTGAGGCTAAACCCGATGATTTTATTCGCACCACAGAGCCACGCCATCACATTGCAGCCCAGGCCCTGTGGAAAGAATTAGAAGATCGAGGGCAAATTTATCTTAGTCATTATGCAGGATGGTATGCTCTAAGGGATGAAACATTTTATGACGAGAAAGAATTAACAAAAACCCCATCAGGCCAAATGATTGCGCCCAGCGGGGCCTCTGTTGAATGGACTGAAGAGCCCTGTTATTTTTTTCGACTGTCTCATTGGCAAGAGCCCTTATTGAAATTTTATGAAGCCAACCCTCATGCCATTGCCCCCGAGAGTCGTCGTAATGAAACCCTTAGTTTTATTCGTGGGGGGCTGTGGGATTTAGCGATTTCCCGATCCAGCATCACCTGGGGCATTCCTGTTCCTGGAGAATCGAGCCATGTGATGTACGTATGGCTCGATGCACTCACCAATTATATTTCGGCTCTAGGATATCCTGATCGAGAAACAGAAGCCTTTCAGACCTTTTGGCCTCATGCATTACATCTTGTGGGCAAAGACATTTTACGTTTTCATACGGTCTATTGGCCTGCCTTTTTAATGGCAGCAGGATTACCTCTTCCAAAACAGGTTTTTGCCCATGGGTGGTGGACTTCCGATGGTGAAAAAATGTCAAAATCTCTGGGGAACGTCATCGATCCCAAAGTCTTGGTAGAAACATATGGTGCAGATCGTGTCCGTTATTTCCTATTTCGCCATGTACGTTTTGGGCAAGATGGTGATTTTTCTAAAACGCTTTTTATCCGTCGTGTGAACACAGAATTGGCCGATGAATGGGGGAATTTAGCCCATCGTGTTTTGTCCTTTGTGCATATGCATTGCGGTGGAAAAATCCCGAGGGGTGATTTGGCATGCCAAGATCTAGGGGTACGAGAAACGCATCTTATAACCTGGGCACGTAACCATATTGCGCTATGCACAGAGAAAATGGAAAAACAAGATATTTATGCCTATCTACAAGAAATCATGCAAGCCATTACACAAGGAAACCAAATCATGACGCAACTAGCGCCCTGGGAATTGGTGAAGCATGTATCTGATCCTTCTGCACGTTCTCGCATGGAAATAGGCCTTTCTGCCTTGCTTTATTTTCTAAGAGATAGTGCCCTTTTGTTATGGCCTGTCATGCCACAGGCTTCGGAGGATTTACTAAGACAAATTGGGGCCTTAGACGACTTTTCCCACAGCCTAGCTGAAGCTGCTTCCAGCGATGGCGGAGTTTTCTCTTTGTTGGGAAAACCTTTGTCCACTGAAAACGTCTTGCCGCTCCCTAACCCCCTCTTTAGCAAACTCAATATAGACAAAGAACTGCAAGAAAATAGAGCATCGTGCGAAAAAAAATAAACATGGTTTCAAAGAGAAAGTCCAACCTTGAAGGTCACAAAAAAAAATCCCAAGGGGTATGGTTATGGGGCATGCACAGCGTAGAAGCAGCTCTAAAGAACCCACGCCGAACCTGTTTTAAACTTGCACTGAATCGCGATCATCCCTGGAAAAAAACAAGCTTTCCCCCCAATGTCCTTTGCGAGGACCTGGGTCCCAGTCATGTGCAAGCTTTTCCTTTTGTAGTTCATCAAGGGGTGATGGGCCTGTTTTCTCCCTTAGAGCCCTGTGCTATCGCCTCTTTAGATCCTCATAAAGGGCCTTTGCTTGTTCTGGATCATATCTTAGATCCCCAAAATGTAGGAGCATTATGGCGCAATGCTGCAGCGTTTGAGGTTCAGTGTATTCTTTTAACCCAGGATCATAGCCCAGAATTGAATGGAACGGTGGCTAAAAGTGCTTGTGGTGCCCTTGAAATCGTGCCTTATGCACGTGTTGTCAATCTTGCAAATACCTTAGAGCTCCTGAAAAAACAAGGCTTTTTTTGCGTAGGATTGGCAGAAGGTCAAGGAGAAAAATTGGATGTATTGGGCCATGAACCCATTGCACTGATTGTGGGATCAGAAGGAAAGGGCTTGCGGAAATTAACCCAAGCGCGTTGCGATCGATTGGTTTCCATTCCTACTGCTGCACAGTTTTCTACTCTTAATGCTTCCAGTGCAGGAAGTATCGCGCTTTGGCATCTATTTCAACAGCGCAAGCGCGTTTAAGATTAATTCACGTCAATTCAATAATAAAGATTCAACTTTACTTTTTGTCCAAGATTTTTTTTATTTAAAGTGAGTTTTTATGGATTTTTTGTTTCAAAAACAACAGTAAAGCCCTTGTTTTATATAAATTTTTAGATTAAAATTAGGTTGTTTATCTCGGAGAGGCCATGAGTGTGTCAAAGGCAACTGTTGCAGATCTTTCCGAAGAAATAAGCGATTATTCTACCGATCATCCTATCTCTGGTCTTTCGCGTACAGGTCGAGAATGGGCTTTTGCTGCATTTTCAGAAAAAAATGTGCTTTTTCTTCGGCAAAAATATGGCGTAAGTGAGCGCGTTGCTCGGTTAGCTGCGGTACGTTTAACCAGCCTTGAAGAAGCGGATTCTCTGTTTTTTTCCCTGTTGCGGCTTCAAATGCCAGATCCTTCTGTGTTGCCCGACGTCGATAAGGCTTATGTTCAAGTGCTCAGTATTTTAAAAGAAAAACGCCCTGTTGCCGTATGGGGCGACTATGATGTGGATGGCGCTTGCTCTTCCGCGTTAATGGTGCGTTATTTGCGTTGGTTTGGGATAGAGGTAACCCCTTATGTTCCTGATCGGTTTCAAGAAGGCTATGGTCCCAATCAACAAGGACTAGAATTGCTTTTTAAAAAAGGCATTCGCGATGTGTTTATCGTGGATTGTGGAACCACGTCTTTGGTGCCTTTGGCATGGGCAGTTGAACAAGGCATGTCTGTAACGGTCATTGATCATCATCGTGTCGGCCCCATTCACCCTTCATGCCTTGCACTGATTAACCCAAAGCGTCAGGACTATACGGGACCTCTTTTCTTGCAACAGCTTTGTGCGGGGGGATTGGTGTTTGTTTTTTTAGTAGGAGTTAGTCGCTATTTACGAGAAAAAGGATTTTTTGAGCAAGAAGCGCTGAAAGAGCCTCCTTTGTTTTCTTATTTAGATCTTGTTGCCTTAAGCACCATTTGCGATATGATGCCTTTGCGCCATATCAACCGTGCTTTTGTCAAACAAGGCCTTAAGGTCATGCGACAGCGTAAAAATATTGGATTAACGTCTTTGATCGATGCCTCGGGCATTCGAGAATCCCCAGATTCTATCCATTTAGGATATACCGTTGGACCTCGTATTAATGCTGGGGGACGCATTCGAGATGCTTCATTGGGGGTAAGGTTGCTTTCTTGCGAAGATCCAATAGAGGCCCTTTCCATGGCACAAGAACTGAGCACGTTGAATCAAGAACGGCAATTGATCGAGCGGCAAATTTCAGAGGAAGCCGAGGTTCAGGCTCTTAGTCAAAGAGATCGTCCTTATTTATTTGTTTTTGGGGAAAATTGGCATGAGGGCGTTTCTGGCATCATCGCCAGTCATTTAAAAGGAAATTATTATAAGCCTTCCTTTGTTTTAACGGTTAAACAGGGATTCCTTAAGGGGTCTGTGCGTTCCATTCCTGGCATTGATATGGGTGAATTACTGCATCATGCTTGTGAGAAGGGGCTCTTGCTTAGCGGTGGTGGGCATCCTATGGCAGGAGGCTTGACCCTGGAGCGCGCAAAACTAGAGGCATTTATAGCCTTTCTCGATGCTTTTTTTCAAGACCATAAGGGAGAAGAAGCACATCCCCCGTTGTTGATTGACATGGCCTTAACCTTTGAAAATCTTAAGGATCCTGATTTTTTTGATGATCTAGAAGTGTTGGGTCCCTTTGGAGCAGATTATCCTCATCCACGTTTTTTGATTTCTGGGGTTCGCCTAGAGCATATTTTGCCTTTTGGGTACAATCATCTTCGCATGTATGGTGTGCAATCTAATGGTCAGCGTGCAAATATTGTTTATTTTCGACAAGCAGACAAGGATATAGGACGTTGGCTTCTTAGCCATCCTGCTTGTATCATAGATGGAGTCTTTACGATACAGACAGATCGTCGTTGGGGATACCGTCGTGCTCATTTGATGTTAGAAGATTTGCGTTAAGCCAGATGCAAAAGTCTTTTAAATTTGACAAAGAGTTCTGATGCGCAGCCTCTTTTTTTAACCTCAGAAAAAAGGGGAAAGGCATGATTCAAATGCAAGAAAAACCTGTTCCATATGGGGAAGAAGTTGAGCAAGCATTGCTCAGCATCCTGCTAAGAGAAAATCAATCGGTTGAATATTTACCTGATACGTTTCAAGAAGCGCATTTTTACATTCCTTTACATCAAAAGATTTTCAAAACCATTCTTTTCTTTGTTCAGCGTGGCCATGTTGCGAATCCCATTACATTAGCCCAATATTTCAAGCAACAAGCAGGTGAAGAAGAGCACGCCATTGCTTACTTAAAAGAGTTAGCAGCCTTGGTATTGCCCGTACGTAACACCAAGGATTATGCCCGTCAAATTTATGATTTTTATGTGCGAAGGCAGCTGATAGATATCGGGCAGACTTTGGTTGAAGAAGTGAGCGTTGTTTCATTAGAAGGACCAACCCCATCTCAACATATTGAGCATCTGGAGCACAAATTGTTCACCCTAAGTGAATGGGGATTGGCAAGAGGGCCAGTGCCTTTTTCAACGGCATTGGCAGATGCCATTTCTATGGCGGAAGCGGCCTATCAAAGAGAAGGGCACGTGGTAGGAATCGGGACGGGTTTGTGTGATCTAGACAAATTGTTAGGGGGATTACATCCCCAAGATCTATTGATTTTAGCTGGCCGCCCTTCCATGGGGAAAACAGCTCTGGCCACCAATATTGCCTTTAATGCAGCCTTGGCTTTTTCTAAAGACCCCAGCAAAGGGGGGGCCCCCGTGGCATTTTTCTCTCTAGAAATGTCTTCCACCCAATTGGCCATGCGTTTGTTGGGGCAAGAGACAGGCATTTCTTCCGATCGTATACGACGCGGAGCCATTGAACAGGCTAATTTCCCAGCTTTTGTCGCGTGCGCAAGGGCATTACATACGTTGCCTCTTTTTATTGATGATACTCCAGCACTTAGCATAGCAGGGTTATTAACCCGCGCACGTCGCCTTAAACGCAAAGAGGGCATAGGCTTGATTGTCATCGATTATTTGCAATTGTTGTCTTCAGGAAAGTCTAGCCATGAAGGGCGTGTTCAAGAGCTTTCCGAAATTACACGTGGATTAAAAGCGCTGGCCAAGGAATTAAAGGTTCCCGTATTGGCTCTTTCACAACTTTCCCGTGCCGTTGAATTACGCGATGATAAACGGCCCCAACTTTCAGATTTACGTGAATCAGGCACCATTGAACAAGACGCAGATGTGGTCATGTTTGTGTATCGAGAAGAATATTATGAAGCACGCAAAAAACCTGCAGAAGGCTCTGAAAAAATGGCTGCATGGCAAAACCATATGGCTAAAGTTTATAATGTTGCGGAACTCATCATCGCAAAACAACGTCATGGTCCCATTGCCACCTTAATGTTGCACTACGATGGCCAGCGTACGAAATTTTCCAATCTTGCCACAGAAACACAAAAAGGACTAGGGGTGCCATAAAAAGGCAATGACACACCTTATTCAATTAATTTAAAAGCTCTTTATCCTCAAAAAAGTTCTAGATTTTATTAAAAATAGAATATATGCTAAGTGAGGAAACATTAACAATGGAGATTAGTTATGATTAAAAAAATACAGGAGAGAAAATTATTTTTATTGGCTTGTTTGGTATTTGGGTCGTCTGCTGTAATGGCGAGCAATGAAAAAGACTTATCATTCCAAAATTCAGAAAAAACAATCCTAAATTCAGAAAAAATAAATCTTTTTAAAAGTGCTTTTAATTTAAATGATAATGCAGAAAAAAACTTAAATAATAATTCTTTAAACAAAAGCTCTTATGAAAATAAAACAAGTGTTAAAATAGATGCTACCCGGGTAAATAAGGATATTAAAGAAATTATGGATTCTTTCAGGAAGCCGGCGGCAAATACTAATAATGCCAGTATTAAAAATGCCCTTGATAGCAATAATACCGTTATTAGAGATGTCCTTGATGGGAATACAGCTTTCTTCCAAAAAAGATTAGAGGAGGCAAAAGAAAAATTGTCATCACAAGCAAAAGAAATAGATTATCTGAAGGCAGAGATATCGAAATTGTCATCACAAGCAAAAGAAATGGAATCTCTGAAGGCAGAGATAGCGGAAATAGCAAACTTTTACAAAACAAAACAAGATGATTTTATGATTGAGATTACGTTACAAAAAACAGAAGCAGAAGAAAAACACAAAAGAGAAATCGAAGAATTGCACTCATTTTACAAAAACAGCAAAAAACCAATAACAGAAGAAAAATAGAATAGTGAGTGAAAAAATTGAGTCTTATCCAGGGGGAATTTTCCCCTGGATGCGTTGTTTTTTTGGATATAGATTATACCCTCATTAGCCCATTAGCTGCAATTTTTGGAACCAATAGTCCTTATCGTGATTTTATAGATATATTAAAACATGAAATGGGGGAGGACATCTTAGAGTTATTGGGGAAATGGCGCATTTCCAGAAAAATTAGGCTGATGAATTATCCATGGCCAGCTTGGATTGAAGAAGCAAAGAAGCAGATTCCTGTGTACGGATTGACGAAGATCATGGGGGGAGAGACAGGTCCCATCCCTAAGATAGAACATTGGCGTTGGAATGAACTTGCCTCGTTGGGCATAGAATTTTCACCCCTGTATTTGGGAAAATCAGAGCACTTATTGCCTATGCCAGAACGGTTACGTCTGGAAGAAAAAGGGCATCCATCCTTCTATCGTGGGATTTTTTTTACAGGTATTGTAAAGAAATCAGAGGTTTTAGCTGAAATGCTGCGACATGAACGTCCTTCTAAGATTATCTTTGTAGATGATCGGTCATCGGAAATCGAAGACTTAAAACAAAAGTGTGAAGAAGAAGGCATTCTCTTTGAAGGCATTGTGTTTCGAGAGCAGCCTTTGATGGATAGTTCGATGGATTCTGATCTTTTAGGCCAGCTATATGCAGTTCAGAGAAAAGCTTTTCTTGAGGGAAAATGGATAGAAGATAAAGAAGCTTTGAAAATACTCAGGCCTAACATTTTAAACTTTGAATGTTTTGAAAAATAGTGCTTGAAAGTGTCATGGAAAATCCTATAAAATAAGGAACGTTCCTGTGTCCGGGGAGGGCATGCTACCAGTTATTGTACGAGATAATAATGTTGAAAAAGCATTAAGAACTTTTAAGCGAATGAATCAACGCAGCGGGTTAAGCAAAGAGCTTCGGAAACGAAGAGCTTATATGAAGCCTTCGGAGAAGCGTCAAAAAAAAGCAGCTGAAGCCAAAGGCAGATTGCAAAAAAATTTAAGAAAGCGGTTCTTAAAAGAAGGGTATTGATGTGCGTTCTTTTTTAAAGACTGGGTGTTATATCCTCCTTTTTTGGGGTGCTTTGCGTTTGGATCACGCCATGGGATCTCTTGATCAACCCCAAGAAACACGCGCACCTTTGGCGGAGAAGAATTTTCTTCAGAACATTGATGTTGCAAAATTAACATCTGTGGTTTTTCGAGGCAGGATTCTTGATGTAAAGCTTATAGGGGTAGACCCCAGAGAACATGAAAAATTTCATGTTTCTTTGAAATATTCTGCAAAAGATTTATCAAATCTTTCTGCGCTTTCTAAGGTCGATCCTAAAATCTTTGTTAGCAAAGATGGAAGCACGTTAATCATTCAAGGCAGCTCTGGAGATCATGTTTTTCAAGATCCCTTGACATGCAAGCTTGTCCTCCCAAAGGATCTCCATGTCCGGCTGGTTGCAGGCAAGATCGATGCTGATCTTAAGGATATGGGAGGCAATGTCAATATTGAAGCGGGAAGTTTAAAACTTCAAGGGAAAGGAGAATTTGAAAGAGTAAGTGTGATAGCAGGTCAAGCTGATATTCAGATAGATTCTGTGCGTGGAGATTTTTTTCTTTTCTGTGGTCAAGCCACGGTTCAAGCTAATATGCATTTACCAAGCCCAGAAGAAAAACCAAAAGGCCTTTCTTTTTCACGTCCTCCCATTATTACGCTAAGGATGGGGCTTGGGAACATTCGTTTTATGTTTCCTCATTTTGCAAAGCTCGCTTTTAAGCAGGAGGTTCCAGGGCTTCATGCAGATCAACCCCCTGTACGCAAGGGATTTGATGCAAAAGTTTTTGTCTTTACGTCTCCAACTTCTAATGTTTTTTTAGAGCATCATAAACAGGATCAAAAGACACCTGATAAAAATCAAGCACCCTTGGTGCCTTAAATGTTTAAAATGCAAGAAAAACATAACAGCACTTATGCCTTGTATTTGATCTACGAAAAGGTTAAAGCCTAAAAAAGCACAGCGCATCATTTAGAGAAATTGGCATGATGGATGGTGCAACCCTCTAGCACATGAGCGTGAGATCAATGGCATTGTTGAATTAAATATTGTTGAATTAAATGTTGGCCCACAAAAAAGAATAATACAATAAAAATCATCAATCAACAATCATGAATTTTGTAAAGCCAATGCATTAAACATGATATGGGGTGTATGTTATTAAACTTTTTGGACATGCTTCACAACCCTATTCCCCTGTTATACATCGCTGCAATACGGTTCAATTTTAGTCCAAATCGTTTTGTCTATGACTATTACAATCTTCAACGCTTTTAAAGCGTTTCATTATGCCTATTCCGTTAAAAGCACGGTTGCTAAACAAATTGCGATTTTTCTCATTCAGAATTATAGTAAATCTTTTTATATCACCTATGCATTGAATTTTTAACGTATGGCGTTTTCTTTGCTGAATAGATATTCTTTTCTAATAAATGCGGCTTTCAAGAAACGATTCAAGCGAAATAAAGGTTCGATCTTCCATCGTGTGTTTATTCTTTTTCTATAGGCAAGCACTCCAAGAAAAGCGAGATAGATATCAGAAAGCAAGCTCAAATCTGAACAAAATAGGATCTGATTTCTAGGGATATATCTTATTGATTGTAGATTTTTTTCTGAATTTTTTTCATTTTCCAATTTAACCAAAGGTTTTTATTCAATCTGTATTATAAAAAGAAATATATATCATAAAAATATCAAATGATGAAAGAAATCTTTTGTAATAAGTCATGTGCCATGGTTATCCTGTTGATTTTTACGCTGGCTCAGGCGTCTAAGGCCATCCCATTAGAGGATCCCATTGCTCGCCTTAACTCTGAGATTGCGAATCCTGTACGAAAAGATCTACAAATTATTATTCAAAACATGAAGCATGAATTAGATGCCTTTAAAGAACTGGAAGAATAAATACAATAGCGTTGAATCTTTTAGCTAACAGCCCTTAAAGCAAGCTTTACAAAGGGTTTGCAGGGCTATCGGTACAAGCGAGGCGATTCGTATTGGGCGACACACACCCCTGAGGAAAGCCTCCCAAAATGAAAAGAATGCATGCGGTTATATCTGAAGAGTTTGAGAATCTGGTAATTGGATGGTTTTTGCGGATGAGCAATGTGGCTTTTTTGCAATGGATTCGAAAAAAGGAGAAAAGATGAAAGCTGTTTATCCTGAAATTTTCGCTCAAAATCCGCAATTCAAGATGAAAATGAATTGTATACAGAATTTGGATGGGTTTTTAAAGAGTTTTATCGATATTATTGCATGCTTATGAACATTTTCTTGCAAAAACTTGTCATCATGACAAAAGCCTAGCCCTGCATCAAGAAAGGTATGCATAACCAGTCGTGCCATTATCTTGTCAGATTTCATTAGAAAACAAAGGGTTACAGCCAATCTGCGCGGAGGGTTGTCTTCACCAGGGTATCTTTTTTATATTTCAAGGGTGCAATGCTAACCATTTTATGTAAAAAGGGCCTAATTTTTTCATGGCCTAAGGAAAAACCTTTTGGGATATCTCTTGTCTTTTGGCTAAGAATCGAGAATTCTGAAGAGAGCACATTTTGGTTTACGTTTTATGTTACCTAAAAAAAATATTATCCTTTTTTGTGGGGGTCGTTCAGCTGAGCACGAAATTTCATTGCGTTCGGCACGCTATATTGCATCCTTGTTATCTCCTCTTGACTATACTGTTTTGGTGGTAGGGATTGATCGTGAATATGGAGGAATGCACCTGCTTTCTCTTTCTCAGTTATCTGAATTAACTTGCTGCAACGCGCATTCAGGGACAGAATGCTATCTTGTACGGAAAAAAAACAAGGTCATTTTAAGAACAGAAGAAAGTGAATATGGTGAGATCTCGGTTGTGTTTCCTGTTTTGCATGGTCCCGGAGGAGAAGATGGATCCATGCAAGGTTGGTTGGATATGCTCGGTATTCCTTATGTAGGGCCAAGTGTATTGGGTTCTGCTTTGGCCATGGATAAAGAGGTCTCTAAGCGTTTACTTCAAGCCCATGGGATACCGGTGGTGCCTTTCATGAGTTTGAAAAATGCAGAAGGCATCCCTAGCTATGATGAAGCTTCTATTCTCCTTAAAAACAAAGCATTTGTGGTAAAACCTTGTTCCTTGGGTTCATCTGTGGGGATTAGCAAAATTACAGGACCTCAAGATTATATGGAAAAAATTTTCAATGCCTTTCGCTATGATACCGAGATC
>CANGUX010000012.1 GCA_947457385.1 Holosporales bacterium | reverse complement strand
TCTATTTTTATTGCTGATTGCCCAAGAGGTCTACTATAAAATGGCCTAATGGCAGCCATTGGCTGACTTTTTTATGAACCTGCTCAAAAGGCTTGCGATTGGCATGGCTGTAAAGGATGCGTAAACTGTGTAAAACTGAACAGTGGTTTCAGAACCTTTTTTATGACTCTCCCTAATATTCTGACCTTCATTCGGATCTCTCTTACGCCTTTGATATGTTGGAGCTTATCCAAGCAATCCTATGTTCTTGGGTTTGCGTTGTTTGCCATTGCTGCCATCACTGATTTTTTTGATGGATATATTGCGCATGTCATGAATACCCGCTCTGCTTTTGGGGCCTTTTTGGATCCACTTGCCGATAAAATTCTTGTTCTTTTGGTCTTTTTTTTCTTGGCTGCAGAACATCTCATTGAGGGCATTCTTTTATGGCCTTGTGCTTTGATTATGTTCCGTGAAATTTTTGTTTTAGGACTGCGTGCAGGGGGCCATTCTTTATCTCATTTTTACAGGACACCCTCAACGCTGTTTTTATTGCCTGTTTGCACCAGTGCACGGGTTAAAACGGCATTGCAAATGATCAGTGCAGGGCTGTTTATGATATCGCCTTCTCTATCTTCTTTCATTCCAGGGCTGCTTCTAAGTGCAAAAATCATGCTATGGGCTGCTGCATTTTTCAGCATCCTCAGCGGCATTACTTACATTCGGCAAACGTTAAACCTTATGCATTATGGGAAATAAAAGGGTTGGATGGCTCTATCCCCCATGGATTATGGTGTCTACGCTGATGGTCATTCCCTTTTTAATACGCGCAGAAAACGCCACCTATTTCTTTCTTTTTTTATGGAGTGTTTATGCATGCTCTTCCATTTGGGAATGCCCCAAGCGCGAGGCTGCCTTCTGGAGCGTTTTAGTCATTCTAGGCTATGGCATCCTTCGAACGCTCATAGCGCTTGCTCCCATGAGCTATACCCTTCAATCCCTTTTGGCCTTATCCATCTTGGCTTTGCTTCTGCTTTTCCCCGTCGTGTTACCCTTGGAAAAAATACACCGAAACTTCGTCATCCTGGCATGCGCTTGTGCTTTTTTTATGCTGTTCCTATACGGAATCTCTCGCATCCATACGCACATTTGTGTTGATTCTTCCTTAAAACTTAAAAATGCCATCATTCTTTTAAATATCCTTTCTGTTCCTACGCTTATTTTAAACAAACGCTATGGGTCCTTTTGGGTTCTTCTTGTGCTTTTAGTCAATACTATGTTTTGCGCACGCACAGCTCTTTTAGGCTTTATGTTTGGCATGCTGGCAATGACGTTGGCGCGCCAATGGCCCAGGTTTATTGCTCTCGGCATCACGGCAGGGATTACCAGCTGCAGTATCCTCAGTTTTATGTTGTTTTCTAATCTATACCATGCTCCCTATATTCAAGCCCTGGGAAAAAAATTCCCTACCTTTTATGAACGCACCTTGGTTTGGCGCCATGTCTATACCCTTTGGCAAACCCATCCCTATTTTGGGGTAGGCCCCAGCACCCTCAGCGCTATGTTAAACCATCCTTTTCCTTCTATGGTACAAGGCAAAGAAAAAATGGTTCGCATTGTACATCCTCATTCTCTGGTGTTAGAACTGCTTGCCAGCCTAGGTTGGGTGGGTACAGGCCTAGCGCTGTTGAGCTTTATCATCAGCATGATCTCCTTCGCAAAAAAACCACTTTCTATGCAGCATTTTTTCATTTTATTTCTTGTTTTGTATGTATTTATAGTCTTTAGCGGATATGCAAGCCTCTCTAAAGATCCATGGATTCTTGGATGGATAGGCTTAATACTGATGGTCAGTCGCTCTTTTTTGGATTCCCCTGCCCCTCCATCCAAAGGACAAAGACCTTTGTCTGCTTGAGCTCTTCCCCCTTTATGCTCTATCCTTTCTACATCAGGAAATCAAACGTAAAAAAATGGCCTTAGATTCTCGCTGGGGTTTTTTATTGGGGCTGTGGGCGCTTTCTGGGTATTTTGGAGCGCACGCCATTTTAGGCTCACGCGGCATTCTCGTGTGGCAAGAAAAGCAAGAGCGTGTGATTTTGCTGGCAAATACGTTAAAAGATCTTCAAATGCAACGGGATCGTTGGCTTCAAAAAATCAGTTTAATTCAAGATGCCATCGACCCAGATTTATTAGAGCAATTGGCCTGGACCTTATTTCGATTGATCGATCCTCAAAAACGCGTCATTCTTTGCCCCTAACCCCCATAAGGAAAGCACTATGTTGGATTTCATGCTTATAGGGGGCCTGGCAGGCGGAACACTTTGGATGGCATTACGTGAAGGGGTCTTTCGCAGCCAAAAAAAAGAGTGGCATGAAGAAAAGCAAAGATTACGAGCTGAAAATGAAAAACTCAGGGAATCACAACATCACCTTCAAATGCTGTTACATGAAAATACCAGTCTTGTGATGAAGCACCACCAAGAACTGGATGTGAAAATGCAATCTGCCTGCAATCAGGCCCTTCTCAGCACCCAACAAACATTCCTCACGCTGCTAGAGCCTGTCCTTTCAGGCGTCCAAAACCATACACAAGCCCAACTTAAAGAGCACTCTACCTTTTTACACACCCTGTGTTCCCCGCTAGAAGCCAAACTGAAGGAAATGGAAACCCACATCCATAGCCTAGAACAATCTCGCTCGGGGGCATACGAGAGCCTTAAAGAGCAAATTTCTCATCTTTCTCAAGGACACGAAGCCCTTTGCACAGAAACCAATCGCTTGAATACAGCGTTGCGTTCCCCTCATGTCAGAGGGTGTTGGGGAGAAATGCAGTTAAAACGTGTGGTGGAATTGGCAGGCATGTCATCCCATTGCGATTTTCAAGAACAACCCCAATTGCACGGAGAGCAACAAAATTTCCGACCAGACATGCGCATTCTGCTCCCTGGTGGAAAAACAATTTTAGTGGATGCAAAAGCGCCTCTTTTGCATTATTTAGAGGCTTCTTCCTGCAAAACCTCTCAGGATCACACCCTAAAACTAAAAGAACATGCACGCACCCTTTGGATTCACATCAAAGCTCTTTCAGAAAAATCCTATTGGTCCCATGATCCCCATAGCGTGGAATTTGTGCTCCTCTTCCTACCGGGTGAAGCGTTTCTGAGTGCAGCCTTAGAGGGGGATCCCAGCTTGGTGGAAGCCGCTGCACAAAGGCAAATTATTCTTGCGACCCCCATCATTCTCATTGCTTTGCTTAAAACCATTGCACACGGTTGGCGTCAAGAAGTGGTATCTCAACATACGCAACGCATCATTACGTTGAGCAAAGAGCTCCATCAGCGATTGGAAAAACTCAGTCCTATTATGAAGACATTGGGACGTCATCTTAAACAAAGCGCTGCAGCCCATGCCCTTGCCGCCAGCAGCTTGGAAGAATCACTCCTTCCTACAGCAAAACAATTGGGGGGCCTTGTACCAGAGCCTGAAGTCCTTTCCTTGCAACCTATGGGCGTTGAATGAAAGCACAAAGTACTCTATTATGGTCTTATCCATAAGGTTACATAAAATTGCGCAAGGATTACAAATATGGCTCAACCTATCCATGTTTCTGAGGTCGCTCGTCTTGCACGCATTGCTTTGAATGAATGTGAAAAAGCGCAGTTGCAAAAAGATTTAATGCGCGTGTTTCATTGGGTTGATCAATTGGAATCCTTGTGTCTTCAGGCCATTGATACGGTGGCATCTAGCCCCTCTGAGATGCGAGAAGATGAGGTAGAGCTTGGCATTCCCTCAGATGAGGTCATTTTAAAAAACGCTCCATCTGTCCAAGCGTCTTATTTTATTGTGCCTACTGTAGGGGGAATGGAAAAATTTAGCTCCACGGCTATAGAAGCCGTTCCTTGATGTCCAAAATCACACAGCACATTGGGAGAAATCAAAGATGACTGAGCATAGCTCTATTCTTGCCTTGGGGATCGGAGAGGTTTTAACACAATTTCAGAAGCGAGATCTTTCGGTCAAAGAATTGGTGCAGGCCTATTTGTCACAAATGGAACGCACAGCCTCTTTAAACATCTATATTACGGTGACAGAAGAGCGTGCCCTTAAGGACGCAGAGATCAGTGATGCACATTGGAAGGCAGGAACGCAACGTCCTCTAGAAGGGATTCCTCTAGGCATTAAGGATGCCTTTTGCACGAAAGACGTGCGCACCACCGCTGCTTCTAAAATCCTCGGTGACTTTATTCCCCCTTATGAGTCGACGGTGACGCAAAATCTTTGGGATGCTGGAGCTGTTTTGTTGGGGAAAACCAATATGGACGAGTTTTGCATGGGATCTACGACGACTCCAGAACATACGGGTCCTGTGCTTAATCCTTGGGATGCAACACGTACAGTTGGGGGGTCATCGGGAGGATCTGCGGCAGCCGTGGCTGCAGGGGCAGCTTTGGCCACGATGGGAACAGACACGGGGGGATCGGTACGCCAACCTGCTTCTTTTTGTGGTGTTGTGGGCCTTAGGCCAACTTATGGTCGGTGTTCCCGACGAGGCATGATCGCTTTTTCTTCTTCCCTTGACCAAGCTGGGCCTCTGACGCGTTCTGTCAGAGACGCGGCGCTTTTGCTAGAAGTCATGTCTGGACATGATCTGTGGGATGCAACTTCTTCGAGACAAGCTGTTCCTTCTTTTTCTAAAGCCTTGGGGGAATCTGTTAGGGGGATGAAAGTGGGCATTCCCAAAGAATTATATGACAAGCAGGGCACTGCATCTTCTGTTTGGGAAAAAGGAAGAGCATTGTTTTCGGAAGCAGGATGTGAAATTGTGTTTGTCTCATTGCCCTATCTTTCTTATGCCCTGCCTTGTTACTACATTCTTACTTCTGCCGAAGCCGCTTCTAATTTACAGCGCTACGATGGGGTGAAATATGGCTTTAGGGCTTCTCCACCTTTTGGGAAAGAGTGGTCTTCTTTAGATGAAATGTATGAAAAAACCCGAGGAGAGGGCTTCGGTCGTGAAGTAAAACGGAGAATCTTGACCGGAACCTATGCCCTCACGCAAGGGCATCACGATGTGTATTATGAGAAAGCTATATCCGTTAAACGCTTGATTTCTGAAGATTTTTCTCGTGTTTTTCAACAAGTTGATGTATTGATGACCCCCACCACTCCAACAGATGCCTTTCCTTTGGCTGAGATTCCAGAAGATCCTGTCACCATGTATAACAACGACATCTTTACTGTTCCAGTGAATGTAGGAGGTGTTTCAGCCATTTCTGTCCCGGTTGAAACGTCTCTTCAAGGTATGCCTATGGGTCTCCAGATCATTGCCCCCCCATTTGAAGAGATGTCTCTGATTCGTTTTGGAGGCATCATAGAGTCTTGTGCTGCTTTGCCTCCTTATCCTTTTTTATGACGATTATATGTCATTAAATTCAAGCTGCAATATTAATGATCGTTAATTTATTTTATTTCGTTATTTAGCAAAAATTAACAAAAATAAAATACAATAATAAAACTGAAAAATAATAGCAAGAAAAAATGCAATTGAAATATAAAATAATTTCTCTTTTAGCTCTTTTTGCGCTAGGGATGAACGTAGACAAAGTTTTGGCGAGTTCATCAAAAGAAGAATTGTATTCTATTGAAGATAACAAAATAATACTAGAAAATGCGAAAAATAATATAATAGCATTAAAACAAAAAATAAAAATAATTTCAGAAAAAATTGATTCTATAAGAAAAATAAATCATTCTGAAATCATAAAAATAGAAATAGAAAAAGAAAAAATTAAAAAGCTCATTGAAGAAAAGATTTTAGCGATTGAATTAAAAATAGACAATAACAATAAAAAGTTTTTAGCTAGAAAATATTTTGATGAATTGAGAAATAAAATAAAAAAAGATAGACCAGACACCAACAATTCAAAAAAAGCTATTTCTGATGGTGACCTAGAAAAAGCAATAGAATCAGATAGACTTGAAGTCATGAATATGAAAAAAGAGATGATTTCTATCATCAATATATTTGACAATAAAATTAAAACAATTAAATTAAAATTAGAAGAAAACGAAAAAGAAGCGCAAGAAGATATAGAAAAAATTACATCAAAAATTGAAGAATTGATATTATTAAAACAACATATAGAGTCTCTAATTGAAAATAAAAATTAATCAACTTATTAATCAGATCCTGGAAATATTTCATATATACGTGCATAGCAATACCGTTACTAAGCATAACCCTATCAAGATCTTAGGCCTGATGGGGTTTTTTGGCAAATAAATACATGAATATAAAGCCCATAGCAAATAAATAGAATTGCACTCAAATGTAATTTAACAAAAATTAAAAAAGCATAACACAATAAAATTATATAAAAACAAATCAATTAAAAATGAATGATGGTTTAATAAGCTGTTGTTTCTACGTATGCTGCGTTAACAGTGCCAAAAATGCACTTAAAGCCTAAGTCGCGTATTGCACCCAAAAGTCTATATCAAAAACATAAGGACGGTAGCAGAGTGTTCGGAAGGATAAAACGAGATGGAAGCACTATCTGATATCATCCTTCAAAAAGAAAAAAACTCACCCGGCTACCAGCGATAATGCACAAAGGCCTGATTGGCAGCTGCCATGCGATGGGTATCAACGCGTTTTTTGACCGCAGCTCCAGTTTCACTGGAAGCGCTTTTCAGCTCTGCTGTTAGACGATCAACCATGGTTTTTTCCGATCTCTTCCTAGACGCATCGATAATCCACCGAATGGCCAAAGCCTGAGCACGAGAAGGTGAAACAGGAATAGGAACGGGATACGTTGCCCCACCAACGCGCCGCGAGCGCACTTCCACCGAAGGCTTTACGTTTGCAATAGCACTCTGAACTACATCCCCAGCTTCTTGCTTGGTGCCCATGCGATCTAATGACCCATAAAAAATGGATTCTGCTACTGCTTTTTTCCCCTCATACATCAACGCATTAATAAACTTTCCGAACACCCCACTGCCATACCTAGTATCAGGTTGGGGAATTCGCTTTTCTGCTGCTCTTCTGCGCGCCATGTTCCTATCCTTTTGTTTTTGCTTTAACTGCTTTGGGTCTCTTTACCCCATACTTCGATCGTCCTGTTTTTCTGTCCTTGACTCCTTTAAGATCAAAAGCGCCTCGAACAATATGATAACGCACACCAGGCAAGTCGGGAACGCGTCCCCCTCTTACCAGAACAACAGAGTGCTCTTGCAACGTATGTCCCTCACCTGGAATATACCCAGTCACCTCAAGGCCATTGGTTAAACGAATACGCGCTACTTTTCTTAGAGCTGAGTTTGGCTTTTTTGGCTTTGTGGTAAAAACACGTATGCAAACGCCACGCTTTTGAGGCGATTTTTTTAACGCCGGCGCTTTGTTACGAACACTACGAGGAGAACGTGCTCCACGAACCAATTGATTTAATGTTGGCACAACGACCCTCCTAACGTTTCGAGAATTGAGATAAACGACGAGCTTTTCTACGACCTGGTTTTTTACGCTCTACTTTTCTTGAATCGCGCGTCAAAAACCCTGCAGATTTTAAGAGAGGTCTCAACTCCGGCTCAAAAATTTGAAGCGCTTTGCTAACACCATGGCGGACAGCCCCAGATTGTCCAGATAGTCCTCCCCCTATAACGGTACACCAAATATCATACTGCCCAAGACGGCTCGTATGCCTTAAAGGATGGTTCATTTGTGTCCGAAGCGCTTCCCTTTGAAAATAAACCTCTTCTTTACGGCCATTGATGATAACATCTCCTCGACCTGGCTTGAGCCAAACCCGCGCAATGGCAGTCTTCCGCTTTCCCGTAGCATAAACGCGACCTTTTGAATCGGTTGGAACAGGAACAACGACTTCTTCTGGCTGTTCAAGGCGATCTTTCAATGCCCTTAATTGATCAAGTGTCAGGGATTCTTCTTTCATAAATGCTCCGCCCTCTTTGCGTTCTTTGGGTTCCAAGACTTCATGTCTAACGTTTCTGGGGTTTGTGCCTCATGGCGATGCTCAGGCCCAGCATAGACATAAAGATTCTTCATGCGTTTTCTGCGCAAAGGCCCAGCCTTCCCTAACATCCTCTCTACGGCTTTTTCGAAAACACGTTCAGGATAAGGACCTGCTAAAATTTCAGAAGCTGTCCTAGATTTAATCCCACCCGGATGTCCTGTATGCCAATAAAAAGGCTTGTCTTTTCGCCCTGTAAAATGAATTTTCTCTGCATTGACGAGGATGACACATCCTCCATGATCTAAATGCGGCGTGCATTTTGGATCATGTTTCCCACGCAAAATTTTAGCGATCAAAGAGGCAATTCTTCCAACAACTGCGCCCTCCCCATCCACAAGGTACCATTTTCGCTGGATGTCTCCTGCCTTTAAACTGAACGTTCTCATATGAAAAAATAAACGACAAACACCCTCTCTTTTTCTCAGAAACAGAATCTAAAGTCAAGTCCCCCCCCAAATGAACAAAAAACCTTGAAAAAAAATAAGCCTGTGCCATACTTAAGAGATGGCCGAGTGGCAGAATGGTTATGCAGAGGACTGCAAATCCTTGAATATCGGTTCAATTCCGGTCTCGGCCTCCATCCCTCTCTCTGCATGAACGTCATTTGACACCTCATCCTTTGGATAAGGGCCCCCTGTCACGTCTTGCCGTGGGATGCTAGTCTTTTTAAAAGGGAAACCAACGCCTGAGAAAGCTTGGCAAAATCTTCCGTAGCCACTTCCGCAGACTTTACGATGACAAAACAAGAAACTGATGTTGCAAGGGGCTTTGACTGAAAAAAAACATGACGAATCCGCCGTTTGATGCGATTCCTCAAGACAGAGTTGCCCAATTTTTTCTTGACGACGACGCCAAAGCGAAGCGCACTAGGTGGGGTGGTAGACTCTACAGTCCCTCTCAGAAGGAATAAAGCATTGGAAAAAGAGCTCCCCCTTTTTTTCCAGGCCAAATCCCCCTGTTTTAAAACCGCAATGCGACGTGAAGGAGGATGTGGTTGTTTAAGGTCTTCTCCCAATGTACAAGACGATAGGGTCTTAATGCCTTCCCTCTTGCATCCCACAGCTTTGTCTAAGCGGATAATTTATGACGTCCTTTCCGACGTCGATTGGCAATAATTTTTCTGCCTGATGCCGTAGCCATACGTGCCCGAAACCCATGTCTGCGTGCTCGAACCAGAACACTTGGCTGAAAAGGTCTTTTCATGCTCATATCTAAACTTCTTGCTCTTTAACCCAACTGAGAGAAGTATACAAAAAATCCTTTGAAGCTGTAAAGGATCTGTCACAGGAAGACGGAGGGTTTGGCCCTATGATCTCTTCATAAATAAATCTATGGGAAAGGAAAAAGCTTGGATGAATTGAAAAGAAACAGTTCTCTGTGTACAATAGGGAACCAAGACAATCCATGAGTTTTCATGTCTTTTGCATGTCAACCGGAATTTTTTAACGAAGTCTGCCATCGGTATGCTTCTGTCTTGTATGAGCTTCCTGTGTATCCGACCATTTCTAAAGATTTACATGCTTTTTTATCTTGGGCAAAGGAACGTCCTGTGCGCTGGTCTTTGCTGAAAGAACCCGAGCTTTCTGCCCATTGGCATGCTCGGCTTTTGGATTCTTTCTATCAAACCCTCTCTTGTCACCCTATGGCCAAGAATGTATTGACTTTGTTAAGTCACCATCGACGTATGGTTTGGTTGCCCGAGATTTTGGCGCTGGTCAAATCCATGCGTAATCCTCGAAAAGTTGCCTATCTTACAATTTCTAAAAAATTATCTGCCTCTACTTTAAATCAACTGACACAGCAATTAAGTGCTCTTTGGGAAGTGCCTGTAACGGTGCATCAGCAAGAAGAACCAGCTTTATTGTTGGGCGGAATTCTGTTATGGGATCATTATAAGATGGATGCTTCTTTGTCTGCTTTGTTGAACCAATTCCAAAAGGAGACGCTCTGTGTCCTTTCCGACGCTTGATTCTTCCGAAATTTCCAGTCTATTACGACAGCAAATATTAGGATTTGATGCCTCTACCCCTGTAGAAGAAGTAGGATTTGTCCTAACCATAGGAGATGGCACAGCCCATGTATGGGGTTTAAAAAATGTTTGTTCGGGCGAAATTGTGGAATTTGCCTCGGGTCAAAAGGGCATGGTCATGAATTTATGGACCGATCGGGTCGGCATTGTCATTTTTGGAGAAGATCGCTCTATCAAACAAGGTGACATGTTAAAACGTACTGGTACCATCATGGAAGTGCCAACCGGTCCTGGCTTGTTGGGGCGTGTGGTGGATGCATTAGGCAATCCCATTGATGGCCGGGGGCCCCTTTCTGATGTTACCCCAGCGTATACAGAACGCATGGCTCCTGGCGTTATGGACCGTCAGTCTGTGTCTGAACCGGTGCAAACCGGTATTAAAGCCATTGATGCTTTGATCCCCATTGGACGAGGCCAACGCGAACTTATTATTGGCGACCGCCAAATTGGAAAAACCACCATTGCTTTGGATACGATTTTAAATCAAAAACGCCTAAACGAAGCGGATCCCTCTAATAAAATGATGTGCATTTATGTTGCCATTGGACAAAAGCGTTCTTCTGTGGCACACATTGCCAATATGTTAGAGCATCACGGAGCGCTTTCTTATACCATTATTGTGTCTGCTACGGCTTCCGAGCCTGCTGCCCTTCAATTTCTTGCCCCTTATACCGCGTGCACCATGGGAGAATATTTCAGAGATAGAGGGCAGCATGCCCTCATTGTATATGATGATTTGTCCAAACATGCGATTGCTTATCGGGAAATGTCCTTGTTGCTGAGGCGTCCACCTGGCCGAGAAGCGTATCCTGGGGATATTTTTTATCTCCATTCTCGTCTGTTAGAACGATCAGCCAAAATGAGCGATGCCTTAGGGGGCGGATCCTTAACGGCTTTACCTATTGTAGAAACCCAAGCCGGAGATGTATCAGCATACATCCCCACAAACGTCATTTCCATTACCGATGGGCAGATTGTTTTAGAGACAGAACAATTCTATCAAGGTATTCGCCCTGCTATTAATGTGGGGCTTTCTGTCAGTCGTGTGGGATCTGCAGCCCAAACAAAAGCTATGAAGAAAATCGCAGGCCCATTAAAATTAGAGCTCGCGCAATACAAAGAGCTTTCTGTTTTTTCCCAATTTTCTTCTGACATGGACCCTTCAACCCAAAAGCAATTGGTTCGTGGAAACCAACTCATCAACTTATTAAAACAAGCCCAATATTCTCCCATTCCCATGGAAGAACAAGTGGTTTCTATCTTTATGGGGGTCCGGGGATATCTTGATTCGCTACCCTCGCAAGATATTGCCCGATTCGTTCAAGAGGCGCTTTTATCCCTAGAGCAGCATGATCCTGATGTCTTAATCACGTTGGCACGAGGTGGGGGCATCACGGCAGATCTAGAAGCAAAACTATCAGCTTTTCTCGATCATTTTAAAGAAATTTTTACCTAAAAAGATCATGACCACGCTTAAAGAACTTCGTGTCCGAAAAAAAGGATTAACCTCTATTTTTCGCATGACCTCAGCCATGAAAATGATTTCTCAGGTTAAATTTAACCGAGCTAAAACCCAATTAAAAGAAACAGCAGAAATTTGCAACAGCTTAAAGAGATTGGTCTCTCATCTCTTACTATATAAACAGCACGATGGACATGCTTCTGAGGATCACTCCATCCCTTATCTCTCGCAAAACAATCCAGGGAAACCATGGTTGCTTGTTCTTTTTTCATCCGATAGTGGATTATGCGGTGGCTTTAACCAACACCTTATTAACGAAGCGGTGCGTTGGGCTCAAGGGATTTCTGGCCCACCGCCTCAGGTGGTCTGCGTAGGGCAAAAAGCAGCTTCTTACTTAAAGCGTCATTCAAACCTTGAAATGATCGATATCTTTACACAACTCCATGATGATGCGTCTTCTGTTCTAGAGCTGATTCTCTCTCTGTTTAACCATGGTCATATTGAAGGATGCTCCTTTCTATTTGCCCATTATGTCAATGTTTTGCGTCAGGATCCTTGCCTTATTCCTTTTTTGCCACTACACATAGAAGCTTATACAGAAGGTGAACTGCTAGGAGAAGGACTCCCCTACTTTTCTCCTTCTCTAGATCAAGCATTGCAGGAGGGGCTTCATCTATTGCTTTTGTCTGAATTTTCCAGGGTCTTTAAGGAACATCGTCTAAGCGAGCATGGCGCACGAATGAGTGCCATGGATGCGGCCACAGATAGCGCCAAAACCATGATGGAAAGTTTGCGTTTATCCTACAATCACCTTCGACAAGACATGATTACGCGAGAACTGGTGGAAATTATTTCCGGATCCGAGGCCATGAAATGAGCTTTTTTTCAGTGTATTTTTTTATGTTTCCTCAAGCTTCCTTTTACAACCGAGACTGTTTATGAAAAAAATTAAGGATGAAACCATGGCAAAAGCCCCAGAATTTGAAGAAACCCTAGAGACCGAGCGACCAGCTCATGGCACCATTACACAAATTATAGGAGCGGTCATCGATGTTTGTTTTGCAGAAAACCTTCCATCTATTCTAAATGCTCTAGAAGTCATCACCGACGAGCATAAAATCGTGGTGTTAGAAGTGGCCCAGCATTTGGGAGAGGATACGGTGCGAGCCATAGCCATGGAATCCACCGATGGCCTAAGGCGTGGGCTTAAAGTAAGGGATACGGGAGGCCCCATTCGTGTTCCTGTAGGTCCTTGCACGTTGGGACGTATTTTAAATGTGGTAGGGGCCCCCATCGATGGTCGTGGCCCCATCCAAGCCAGTGAACATTGGCCTATTCATCGATCTGCACCTTCCTTCATAGAGCAATCCATTGAAAATCAAATTCTTGTCACCGGCATTAAGGTGGTGGATCTCTTAGCCCCGTATGCGCGTGGCGGCAAAATAGGTCTTTTTGGTGGCGCAGGTGTGGGAAAAACGGTTCTGATTACTGAATTGATCAACAATATTGCAAAAGCACATGGGGGATTCTCTGTTTTTACGGGTGTTGGGGAACGCAGCCGAGAAGGAAATGATATTTATCGTGAGATGATAGAGTCAAAGGTCATTCAGCTGAATGGGGAATCAAAAGCTGCCTTGGTTTTTGGACAAATGAATGAACCACCAGGAGCGCGCGCGCGTGTAGCCCTTTCGGGGCTGACCATTGCAGAGTATTTTCGAGATGTTGAACATCAGGATGTTCTGTTGTTCATCGATAATATTTTTCGCTTTACCCAAGCAGGGGCAGAAGTGTCAGCTCTTTTGGGCCGCATTCCCTCGGCCGTCGGATATCAACCCACATTAGCCAGCGAAATGGGCGCATTGCAAGAGCGGATTACCAGCACGACCAAAGGTTCTATTACCAGCGTACAGGCTATCTATGTTCCTGCAGACGATTTGACAGATCCTGCCACAGCTACTTCCTTTGTGCATTTAGATTCCACGACAGTGCTTTCGCGTGCTTTGGTAGAAATAGGTATTTACCCAGCCATAGAGCCTTTGGAATCTACGTCTCGTCTTTTAGATCCCTTATTGGTGGATGCCGATCATTATTATGTGGCCCATGAAGTCAAACGCATCCTGCAAAACTATAAAAATCTAAAAGATATTATTGCCATTTTGGGCATGGAAGAATTGTCTGAAGAAGATAAAACTTTGGTGCTTCGTGCGCGGCGTTTGCAACGCTTTCTTTCCCAACCCTTTCATGTTGCCGAAGTCTTTACGGGCATTCCTGGGGTTTTTGTGCCTTTGGAAGAAACCATAAAAGGATTTAAAAAAATCATTAGCGGTGAGTGCGATATGCTCCCCGAAGCGGCGTTCTTGATGGTAGGCACTTTAGATCAAGTTTATGAAAAAGCGGCACGTATTTTTTCTGAACAAGGAAACTAGGGTATGGAAGCGGTACAACACGATCTATTTTTGTGCAGAATCTTAACCATCAACCAGGTTTTTTTGCAAGAAAACGTCATGTCACTGCATCTGCCTGGGCAAGATGGAGATTTTGAGATTTTTATGGGCAATAGCCCCTCTATTCAGGTGCTTCGCCCTGGGATTGTGACGTTACGTAAACCTCAAGAGAATTTATTTGCCTTTATGTCTCGTGGTATTTTATTAATGGATGGAAAAATAGCTACATTATATACGTCTTCGGCCCTTACCTTGAAAGATGCGAAAGAAGAAACGCTAGCCGAAGCATTGCAGCACTTTTCTTTTCAAACGGTGGGCAATTTAGGCGCCTAGTTTGTAAGGGAAACGTTATGCCTATGAAGATATGGCCTGAGCGCATGTATCATGTGGACGGAACTACTTCAGAAACGCATTTTTAAGTAAAATTTCTGTTAAAAAGCTTTTAACAAGGCGCCATGATAAACCATGAAAACAGTTAAATGATTGCATGATACAAATTTTCATCCCTTGACGAGGCTTAAGCTTTCACCTTTTGAAAAAATGAAGCTTATGCTTCATGCGTAGATCGGAAAAAAATAGGTCCTAAGAATAAGCTAAAAAGGTGTGGAAAGCGAAAGCACGCTTACAAAAAAATGATGCAATTCGACTGATAAAACAACGCGCTTTTGTGTTGCCTGTACATAAAGCAGTGTTAAAAGGGGTATGGATTATGATGTGGTGTAGTTTAGTGGTGGGGAAATAACGATAGCACTCATAATGTTTTCAAGGGGTTTAGAAAAAACGTGTTTAGAATACACCAACTGTTCTAAACGGTTTCCTGCCATGGTATTGCAGCACTCAATATGATGTGGTGCACACACTGTTTTTTTAAGATTTTCAGCTGAATAGGCGAAAAAGCTGCGGTATAAAACGCCAAAAAAAGCCACACTAAAACGCTTCTATCCCTCTGCCACAAGTGTGTTTTCTCTTTTTATCACTTGTTCTAACGGTACCTCCCAATCCTCTTTTTCGTCTCATAGGGAATTGCACTTGTTTTTAAGGTGCCCTGAAAACGCTCCCATTACCTACAACTCAAATAACACGACACCCCATAGCATATGTGCTCTTCTACAAAACGTTCCACTAACTTATGCATGCTTTGGAAATCCGCTCAATTTGCGCACGACCTAATAGATTAAAAAAAATTTAGAAAAAAATTCTGAGACGAGGATGTTTGGCTGATACCAGCGCAGACATAAGGCCTCAATCCCATTCTCTCATCCATAGAGAGGAATTACTATCCGAAGCGCAAACATTGGGAAGAAAAGGCCATTATGGCCTTTAAAATCCCTCGATGGCATTATGGAAGAATAATGCTTGGTTCAAGCGCTGCGCGTACAGCCGTTACCTTTAAAGAAGTTGGGCTGTAGGTTCTTGGATCAGATCCAAGCATTGAACTGCTTGTTGGAGAGTATGTTCTAGGATCACTGCCCATAAGAGAGTCAGCCAAAACTTGAGAAGATCCAACCAACAGCAAAACCAAACAAAAAATCTTTTTCATATCATTCTCCTTTTTATAAAAAACTTTACTAACACCAATAAATATGTCATTAAAATGTAAATAAAATATTAATAGATTAAATTTTATTTATTAAAAAAGGCAAGGGAACTCAGAACAGAATAAAGAAAATAACTTGATCCTGTTCTGAGTTTTTTTATTTACGATCCCCAAAAAGTCGCAAAAGACTCAAAAAAAGATTTACCACATCAAGATAAAGCGTAAGCGCACCAAAAATCGCTATTTTCCCTCTTATTTCTTCATCGTGAGGCAACGTATTGTAAATTTGTTTAAGCCGTTGCGTATCATAAGCGGTCAGTCCAACGAAAACAAAAACTCCAATGACAGATAAAGCAAAATCAAATGCAGAACTTTGAATGAAGAAATTCACTAGACTTGCAATAATCAGTCCAAATAATCCCATCCTCACAAAAGCGCCCATAGAAGTCAAATCTCTTTGAGTTGAGTGGCCATAGACGCTGGCTGCTCCAAAGGTCCCTGCCGTAATAAAAAAGACTTTTGCGATGCTTTCAGCATGGTAGATTTGGAAAATTGTTGTAAGCATCATTCCCATAAGGGCTGCATAAAGCCAAAAAAGGCCTTGAGCGGTAGATGAGCTCATGCGCTGAAAGGCCATGCTGAAATAAATAGCAATCCCAAACGTTCCAATCATGGAAACAAAGGAAAGTCCCATAATGGCACGCTGCATGTGTGCAGGCATCAATGCAAGTCCCAAAGCGACGACCCCGGTTAAGGCAAGTCCTAATCCCATATATTGATAAATACTCAGCATATACTGCCGAAGTCCGACATCAATACTTTGCCGAACAGAACTTTTTAAAGGTTGCATTTTTTCTCCTCAGAAATACACATTCCAATGGAGATTTTATCCTATATCCCTCAATAAATCAATAAATTTTGAGGATAATGCCTTGACACTTGCATTGCACACGGAAAAAAATATAAAAAATCATTTTTTTTATTTTAGATAATTTTTGTTTTTTTGTTTTTTTACACAGAATGAGATGCCGTTTAGACCTTTTTGAAGGATGGCATGAAAAAGGATTCTCCTTCATTTAGAAAAATAGCTTCTCTAGCTTATGATTTCATATCTATATAGCCTTGTTTTAAGCTCTAAAATTTGAAATGCTAGAGGCAGATTTCCTCCTCACTTTTACCTTCAATGCAAGATTCAATGGCAGCTCATTTTAATGTTTTTGATCTATTGCTTTTAGTCATTGCAGGATTTTCCATGATGATCGGGTTTTCTAGGGGGGTTATTCGAGAATTTTTTGGTCTTGTGGCTTGGGGAAGTTCTGCCATTATTGCGTTAAAGTATGGCGAGAGCGCACAATTTTTGCTGGCACCATGGATTCATGAGGTTTCTATCTTGAAAATTGCCAGTCAACTTTTGATGTTTATATTCTCTTTGATTATCTTTCTCTTTATAGTGCAATGGATTTCTATGGTTGTGCAAAACAGTATGGCTCAAAGCATTGATCGATCTTTAGGAATGGTTTTTGGTGTTCTTCGTGGCATTGGCATCGTTTGTGGCATTTATATGGGCTCTCTCTTTTTCATTTTACCTTCAGATCAACCTTTGGTGGTGACCCTTTCTAAGAGTCACATGTGGTTAAATCGGGGCGTTCTTTTCTTAAAGCCACATCTTCCTGAGTCTATTCGACAGCAAGCCCTATTTCAAAAGAGTCTTCAGCAACTTAACCAAGATGAACAGAGTGCGCAACAGCTTACAAAAGAACTTTCCATCCCCTCTATTGCGCCCAACTAACCTTTCAAAAAATTAGGGCTAGTACCACAAAAACATGCGAAGTTGATCTAATTTTTTGCTCAGTGAGCTGGTGTAATATCCATAAAAGGGAAGCGGAATATCGTTAGATCGAAACTGAAAAAAGAAATTGCTTTTGGTCATCATCTTATGAAAATAATACATATTAGAATATTCACCAAAAGCCATAAAACCTCTTTTCTTCAGTCGTTCCCCTGTGGTAAGGCCGTCTCTTTTTTTTGCGAAATTGGTGTTACACTTTGGCGCGACACCGCCTAAGCGAGGAGTTAGTAAAAATAAAACGGATCGTTTATCCCAAAAAGTTTGCTCTCTCCCAAAAAAATACTGAACAAAAGGAATGTCGGACAACCCTGGGAACCCTCGTTTAGATCGAATTTTTAGTTCAGATTGAACTCCACCCAACATGATGGTTTGGCCAAAATAAGCTTTGACAAACGTATCCACCTTAGAGCGCGAAATCGATAGAACTTGATCACTTACGCCTCTATTCACATCAGGAGGATTGGTAAACAGGCTCCCTGTTACCGTGATTTGCAACACAATCAAGCCATCTTTGGTAATTTCCAGAGGCGTTACTTCTACCTTTGTTCCTGAATCCACAGAAGCAATAGCAGATCCCGTAGATCCTGCTGCTGCCCCTGTATACTGATCTCCTTGAAGAAAATACGCTGGCTTGTGTAATAACGTTGCAATAGATGGTCGGGAACCTACCTCTACATATGAATCATCAATATTGGCAATATTAAGACCATATCCAATGGATTCATTGGTCACTTGAAAATTAAATGCTTTCGCCCAAGTTCCACTAACCGGTTGAGCTGGCATCCCACTATTCGTCACACGCGTTAGCGTCCGCCCTACAGTGGCTAGGGTTGCCCCTCCCCCTAACCCAATTTCCAACGATTCTAAAATATTACCTCCCTTACCTGTTGTCAAATAATCGCTGATTCGAATAACGACCACATCGATGACAATGGAAGCTTGATCCAAGGGATTTTCTTCTTCGGCCTCACCTTGTCCTCTGGCCCCATCCTCTTTATTTCTATTAAATTTTTCTGTGCGCACGACGGGACCACTAGACCCCCTGAGCATGGCGCCTTCCCCGGCGGATTCATCGCTAACCCTTAATACTGCAGCGCTATCTCCATGAAATGTACGCCATTGCTGAAGACGCTGCGCAACGCATTGAACGTCTCGTTCTCCCTGGCCAACACACGCTGCATAGCGATCAAGATGTGCCTTGGCTAATGCATGATCTCCTGCTGCGGCATATACCATAGATGCTGTGCGCAGAAAGGCAGGATTTTTCGGAAAGAGCGATACCAATCGATGCACGCTGCTCAGGGCAACGGGCAGATCTTGTATGTAATAAGAGCAGTAGGTCAAAGCATAGAGGATATCTGGATCATTGGGGCGCAAAATCAATGCATCGGCTAAATGTTCTTGGGCTTCGGCATATTTTTGCTCATGCATCTCATGACATCCCAACAAATAGGAACTCAGCCATTGGCTGGAATCTAAAGCTGTCGCTGTACGGTAGGCAATGCCTATCAGCTCTTTGCGTGAATGATCCCCACATCGTCCCATTTCTTCATAGACAAACCCATTGACCAAATGAAGGGCTGCATGCCTGGGGGAGATTTGCAGCGCCCCATTAATGTACCGAGAGGCTTCCTTCAGGGAACCTTCTGCCACAAGTCCTCTTAAACGTTCAAATGAAAAATGACTTGGCCAAAGGGTCTTTTGCGTACCCAAAAAGGTGAGCGGAGAACGGGGCCGATGTGTCATGACTTGAGAAGGTCGCTTGACAGAAGCTTCTTGACACCCGCAAAGCATGGCAAGACAGAAAAGATAAAATGGAATAGGCATTTCTTTTAAGCTCCCTTTGAAACCAGAGAAAACACCTCAATGCTTAATCGTTTCAAACTATATTTTTTTCTAAACTTTTGCTAACCATACCTTACCCTTCCTGCTAAATCAATCG
>CANGUX010000011.1 GCA_947457385.1 Holosporales bacterium | reverse complement strand
CAGGTTGCCCGTTTTGCCCAGCGTCTCCTCCATTGACCCCAGGGCTACCTAAACCTCCCGCTCCGCCTTTACCCCCTGGCCCACCTTTACCCCCTGGGCCAAAGCCACCCAGGCCTCCCTCACCCCCTTTACCCCCTGGCCCACCAGCTCCACCCAAGGCTGTCACCAAGGACAGCGTTTGATGGGGGAAAGTGTGGCGCATGCGTTTGCTGACGTCTACAGAAACCCCAATCCCCAGCACCATCTGAGGGGACAATCGCTTTTCTAGCCCCAGTTTGGCGGTAAAGCACGGCAAGGAAAACCGTTTGCTTCTGGACCTTAGGCCCAAAGACTGAAAGGTGCTGGTGGCATCTTCTCCTTTGCCCCCCGCCCCCCCTGGGGCTCCGTCTGCGCCTGCAGCACCTACACCAAGTCCCCCATCCCCACCAGGTCCTCCTGCTTCGCCCCCACCCCCACCTGAACCACCATACATATTTTGCCCGGGAGTTCTTCTGTTAGTGTTAACTGTGCTTCCACCGTTGCCTCCGTCCCCACCGCGTGTCCCCACTGAAGAACCCGCGCCTCCACCTCCTCCATTGCCTCCACCTTGGCCTCCTAAACTGATTGCCCCAGGGCTATTCTCACTATTCTCGTTTCCTCCATTGCCTCCCTTGCCTCCATAGTGTCCTCCCCCACCACCTCCTGCTCCTGCATCTGTAATCCTAGCATATCCGATTCCTCCATTGCCCCCATTTCCTCCAAATGGACCTTCTCCTCCTCCCCCACCACCGCCACCTCCGTTCAAAGCACTAATGGTTGAATCATAATCCCCTCCATTGCCTCCTTGCCCTCCAGTGGGGCCTAATCCTCCTCCCCCACCGCCTCCCGCCAATCCATTCATGGCAGTGCCAGCTATTCTGATTCCTCCATTGCCTCCCTTTCCTCCCCCCACTGGGCCTGAGGCTCCACCTTGGGCCACTATATTTGTACGATTGCCTGCGCCACCCCCACCGCCTCCTGCAAGGGTTCCGGCAGAGCCATTAGCTCCAGTATTTACTCCCCCAGCCCCTCTCCCTGGGTTTCCCCCATTACCTCCGGAAAGACCTGCATAGCCATTTTTACCCCCACTGCCTCCTCCACTTCCTCCCCCAGATCCTCCTGTCCCATTTGCTCCACCTAATCCCCCTTTAACACCCCCTCCCTTTCCCCCATTTCCTGTCCATCCATTTCCAACTCCATTGGTTCCATTGGCCCCATTGGCACCCGCGGTCCCATCAGCCCCAGCGGTCCCCTTACCTCCAGCACCTGGGGCCCCAAAGGATCCAGGATGTCCTACCTTTAAGCCTGCAACGGGTCCCCCGGCAAAGACGTCGTGTTCCCATTGGGCCTTCGCTTTATGCTGCGTGTATCCCAAGGCCACATAGGGCATCCAATCTTGGGTGTCAGAAAGCCACTTTCCAAAACGCATCCCCACCGTCCAATAGCCTTGATCTTGCAAATAAAGCACCCCATAGCCTTGTCTAGGGTTCTCCTGGCCTATTTCATAGTTATAGGTGTTGTATCGTCCCTGCTTACTGGCCGTAGACACCCCGCCCCCGCCATAGAGTCCCATCACCCATCCATCCAACGTTGTTAAATCTGCCCCCAGATGCATGCCCCCTAAAATCCCCCACTGAGAGCGCCTCCCTCGTAGGGCGCCATAATCATCAATTCTAAAGGTCGAAGTGGGTTTAAAAGCCCCCAAAGGTTTCAATTCTGATGTGCCGCTGACCTTGCTCCCCATGTGCTCTGCCCCCAAAATGGCTTCCAGATACACCGATCCCCCTGCGTTTCCCCAAACGGAAAAGGGCAGCAACGCCAGGAACAATCCCTTGAAAATAGTGTTTTTTCTCATGCCAGGCTCCTTATTTTTCCTCTATTCTGTTTTGTATGGAATTAAAAATTTCTCTAGATCTGACATAAACCCTCTATTATCATGACGTTAACGCTGCCACGAGGTGCCATGATCATTGCCGTACTGGCCTGCGACCCTTCAGGCACCCTCGGAAACCAAGGAACGCTTCCCTGGCAACTTCCCCAAGAACTTAGATTTTTTCGTGCTCTTGTTCAAGGACACCCTTTAATCATGGGACGAAAAACCTATGAAAGTTTGCCTCGACGGTTACCTGATCGCCCTTATTATGTCTTTTCGCGCCAAAACTCGTTTAAGCCTTCCAATGTTCATGTTTTTTCATCTTTAAAAGCTTTTCAAGAAAACCGCCCTTCTGGTGCCCTTTTTTTCATGATTGGAGGTGCTGAAATCACGGATTTATTTGCTAAAGCCAATCTTTTGGACTATGCCATCCTCTCGCATATTCATGCTACTTATAAAGGAGAAGTGCACGTCAATCTGGATTTTTTGAAGGCTTGGAAACACACTTGTTTTTATAATTCCAAAATATTTGATGTGCTATGTTATACCTACCCCGGGGGAGACTTGAACTCCCAAGCCCTAAAGGGCAACGGATTTTGAGTCCGCCGCGTCTACCATTCCGCCACCGAGGCCTAAAAACAGACTAAAAGAAAGCTGCATGCAACGCAAGCCTCTCTTTGCATGATGGATCTGCCATACATAATACTCGAAATGGCAACCGCAGGTTTTAAATGCTCTCCCATTGGCATGAACTTCTCAGTAGAGTATCCTTGAAAAAGAATGAATCTCTCGGAAAAATCATGAAAAAGTACGTTCTTACCTTGTTTATGCTTGTAGCCTCCCAAGGATTTGCAGAACTTGATAACGAAACGCTATCTTATTCAGATCCATCTCCTGACATCACGCCTTTTCCCAAAGAAACGTGTCCTTTGGCCTGTCCCCCGCCCTGTTTACCTGAGGATCCTTCCATTAGATCTGCTGGATTTTTAGAACTCTCAGGAGGGTATCTGTTGGGATCCCTAAAGCTTTCAACGCACGTAGGAAATGCTGCACGCACTGCGAAAACTTTGCAAAAAGAAGTTCAAACCAAAAATCGCGTTCTCTTTCCAAACAATGCCATACAATACCCCAGTGGAAATGGCTATGTTTTTGGCGCCCATGTAGGTTGGTTGAATGTTGTGCCAAAATCCTGTTTTGCTTTAGGCTTATCAGCAGGAGCAGCCACGCTTTTTTATCATAGTATAGGAACGTACCCTATTGCACGCATTGGACGAGATCCCAAAGACAAAACCATTGTTCTTTCTGTCCTACCGAGAGAAGGTCTGCTTACGCTAAAAGACAAAGGCTATATGGATGTTTCAGCCCAATTTGGGTTGTCTTTTGAACGCACATTAATGACCTTGTCTTTGGGATGGGTGGGCCATAAAATTTCGGGGGAATTGTTTGGGGTTAGAAGATTCCCCCTGTTCAAAATGCATGCCAAAATCGTTCATGGCCTTTTGCTGGGGCTATCTTTTCAAATGAATGTGACCTCACGCATTAGACTGGGTGCGACAACGCGAATACACTTGGGAAAAACCACTTCTTTTTCTAAGTACAAAAGTCTTGTGTGGAATCAACCAGAATTTGGAACCTTGTTTGGAGGCCTTACCAATAAGGTGCGCCCCATGTTTGTAGAGGCCCTTGTAACGGCTGCCTATTTGTTGCCCTATTAAACCTGCTCTCTTGCCCCTATTAAGGCAAAAAAGACAAAATATTCGCAAACAGCCATTTATTATATTCCTTAAAAATTCTAAATAGACGCAAGGGGGATTCCACATTAAGGTGCAGGGGATGGGGTAAAAGAACAATACGCCACTGAGAAGCTGCCATCAGACAACGCGGCATGTGATAATCCGATGTAATTAAACGAAGACTTTTAATGCCCTTTTCCTTGATCCAGCGATGGGTCAAAGCAAGATTTTCTTCTGTGTTGCATGCAGCATCATAACTGATGAACGAAGAAGCGTATGGCTGAAAATTGGATGTTTTAGACTTTCCTGAAATGCGCAGATAACTCTTTGGATGATTTGCGGCAAGACTTAGGGCTTTTTGAATCCTTCCAGATTCCCCCGTAAAAACGACAATCCCTTCTGTAAATATCGTGTCTAATGGAACATACAGCATGCTAATTTTGGCAGAAAAAACAACAAACCCTAAAACCCAAAGGGCAACAACCAGCAAAAAAACACGATGTACCCAAATCACGCTTCCCCCCTATCTTCATGCCTTCTTAGCTTGTTTAATCTTAGCAAAAGTTGCTGCATTTCTGCGAGTTATTCCATCACACACCTATGCTTAACAAAAACAAGGAGAGATGAAAAAGATCTGAGATTGCATCTCTTATCCTATTGCTCTTAACCTAAGCTTTCTCTTTTTAAGGGGTTTCGGGTTATTTGGGGGCTCATGCTAGGGAATGAACCCTTCCCTAGGGGTTGTCAGCCTCATGCATAACGCCAAAGGCTTCACTGCATTTCGAGCAGTCTATCCTATGGTAAAGGTATCCTATGGGAAAGGAGAGAGCTTTACGGGCCTCCTTTCTGGAGGACTCTCAAAAAGCATGCCATTTTTTGGAAGAAAAGAAAGCACTTTTAAAAACGCTCACAAAGAACTATTTTGTCAAAACATCTCAGAGAAGAGAGCTTTTAAAAGCCAATAAAACACAAAATGCAGCCTCTCGTTTTGCAGCATTGAATGCGATGCCCACCATACTTTTTCTTCTGTCTTTAGCTTTCTTTATGGTTATCTCAAACCAAGTAAAAAAATTTAGACGCTTTGTTGTTTCTTCAAAAAACTCCTCTTAAGCGCGTGCAAAGAAGATTCTAATTTTCGAAGGGGCGTATGCTTTAAAAAATTATCAATTCCACCATGTTTATCTAAAGTCCTCATCCCCGCAGCACTTATCTTTAAAGAAAGGGTACGAGAAAGCACATCGCTATAGATTGTAACGTCATGAATATTAGGCAAGAAAACACGACGTGTATGGTTGTTTGCATTGCTTACATTGCACCCAAACATCGGCTTTTTCGCAGAAATACAACATTTACGCGGCATGAATTGGCCTTATAATAAATCTATGCTTCTAGGCTAATGCAATTGACTCTAAAAAGCAAGGGATGATTGACTCTTCCTGGCTGCACGAAAAAACAATAGGCCTCCAATAAAAAGAGGAATGCAATAGAATTGTCCTAAAGTGAGGCCGTATCTATCCAATACATCTATTGTTTCCGTTGGTTCTCTGAAATATTCACAAATCCAGCGTGCCAAACCATAGCCCATTAAAAATAAACCGCTTAAACATCCTGGTGCCACACGGCTCTCATCATGGCCTGTTTTAGTTCTAGAATTTCCCCATAGGCATGCCAAAAGAAATCCCTCTAATACAACACCCTCTAATGCGGCTTCATATAATTGGCTGGGATGACGCGGAAGACCATCAACCTGAGGAAAGACAATGCCCCAAGGGCTATCCGTTACGCGACCATATAATTCTTGATTGACAAAATTAGCCAATCGTCCAAAACATAACCCCACAGGGGCAACAGAGGCCCAACAGTCTGAAAGCGCAAGAAAAGAAACACCTCGCGCACGACAATACAGAAAAAAGGCCATCAGAACCCCTAAAAGGCCCCCATGAAAAGACATGCCTCCCTTCCACACTTCAAGAATTGCTAAAGGATGATGCCAATGATAAGTGGGAGAAAACAAAAAAACATGCCCCAACCGTCCCCCTATAACAATGCCAGCAATCCCCCAATTGATGCATCCATCCAGTTGATTTTGGCTAAGATTCGGCATGTTATGATGAGAAAGAATCCAACGCGCTAATCTCCAAGCTAAAAAAATACCAACGGTGTAAGAAAGACCATACCAGCGCAAAGGCCATGGTCCTATCCAACAGGCAATAGGATCGGGGAATGTCATCGTGTTTGCCCTTGTCTTTGAGCCTTTAGGCGTGCAAAATGCTCTCCTGCGTGATAGGAAGAACGGGTTAAAGGAGAACACGCCACCATGAGAAATCCTTTCTTATAGGCGGCTTGCTCCATGCGTTCATATTCTTCTGGTTCTATATAAGCTGCCATGGCAATGTGTTTAGGGGTTGGCCTTAGATATTGACCAATGGTCAAAAAATCCACATCTGCACTGCGCAAGTCATTCATGACTTGACGAACCTCTAGAGGCGTTTCACCCAAGCCTACCATAAGCCCTGATTTTGTAAACACAGAGGGATTTAAGGTTTTGATGCGTTTTAAGACATAAAGGGAATGAAAGTAGCGCGCTTTTGGGCGCACATGGGGGTACAAGCGCGGAACGGTTTCGACGTTGTGATTAAAGACATCTGGGCACGCCTCGCTAATGCATTCTATGGCGTTTTCTTTATGAAGAAAATCAGGGGTTAAGATTTCGATGGTCGTTTCAGGACAATTTTGTCGAATTTCCCGAATGGTTTGGGCAAAATGATGGGCGCCTCCATCCACCAGGTCATCTCGATCTACCGAGGTAATGACCACATGGCGCAATCCCATGGAAGCCACCCATTGCCCTACACGTTTTGGCTCATCGGGATCTACAGGCATTGGAATGCCCGTAGCGACGTTGCAAAATCGACATGCACGGGTACAAATACGCCCTAAAATCATCAGGGTTGCGTGTTTTTTGCTCCAGCATTCTCCTATATTGGGACATGCTGCTTCTTCACATACAGTATGTAATCCCAATGCTTTGACTGTATGCAGGGTTTCTTCATAAACGGGCGTAAAAGAAGCTTTTGCCCTAAGCCATTCTGGTTTTTTAAGGTTCATGGTCCTAAATGTAGCGCCTGCTATGATTTAACTATACCTTTCCTTTCTTGTGAATCCAAAGCTTATAACACATCTCATGCTAGCAGATACAACCCATGGCACATAAAAAATTAAGGATAGGGCTTCATAGGATTGAAGGGCGTTTTCCATCGTTTATGAATCCAAAACCATTGTTCAGGACGCTGTGTAATCCATGAACTCATCAGATCGTTGACTTGCATCATTCTGGCTTCATCGCTTTTATTTTCTGCCAATGGGGGGTAAAAGGTGACATGAAATTGCATGGGGCCCGTGCGCTCTGCGCGTGCAGGCACCAGCGGACAGTGAAATTTGCGACATAAGGCAGCGGGAGCCAATACAGTAGCAGAGGCACGTCCCAAAAAAGGAAGCATGAGCCCATCTTGGGCATATTGGTCCAGCAACATAAACAAATGGGATCCCTGTGCAAAAGCATGCAGCAACTGGCGTGTCCCTACGGGGCCTTTGGTAATGATCTTTTCTACACTGGGTTGAATGAGGGTGCGAAAGCGTTCTGCCACACCGGGATGGTTGGGGGCGCGATAAAATTGGACCAAAGGCAGCCCCAAGCGCGCCGCGACAATGGGAATCATTTGAAAATTCCCCCAATGGGCTGAAAACACAAGGGCTGGTTTTTGGTCTCGGATGAGCTCTTCCACCACCTCTTGGCCAGACACCGTGATGAGATGAGGGTGGTCTATAAAATAAGCAAGATGGCTGTATTCTGCGGCCACACATCCCCAATGGTACCACATGGCCTGAAGGCACTGCTTGCGTTCCCTAAGGCAGGGAATCAAAGGCTTCATGTTTTCTTCTGCCACACGCTGAAGTGAAAAAAGCCATGGTCCCCCATGTTGGGCCAACCACCCCCCTAATGTAGAGGCCCTATGGGGAGGCAAACGTTGAAGCGCAGCCACAAGGCCATAAAATGCAGCCCCCTCAAGCTTCTTTTTCATGCGCTCTATCCCTTTAAACGTATATGGGCTTGCTCTTGGAAGCCATTATTTTTTTTAAAAAAGCATGGGCAAAGGCTATCCCACGCAGAGAAATTTCATGATGCTCATCCGCCATGGCATGGCATTCTAAACTTAAATGATGCTTAAGACATTGTGCTTGAACGTGTTCCATGGCAGAAATGGGAACGACCTCATCTTTTGTACCATGGCTCCAAAACAACGGGGGACGAAAATGCACGCCATGAGAAAGATCATAAAACCCTGAAAACCCTAGGACACCCGCAACGACCCTGTTTTGCAATCCTATTTCATAGGCCACTGCTGCCCCCTGGGAAAAGCCACCTATAAAAATAGGGCCAGAAAAGGCATGAAAGTGTTGTGGGATTTCCTTTTCAATGGCTTGATCCCCCCATTGACCAGCATGTCTGAGTTGTGCTCTAAAACCCTCTGTGCGCATGCATAAAGGAGAAGATAAATCTATACTCTTTAAAGAAAACCATTGCCTTCCTTGAGAGGTAGATTCACACACATGTGGAGCATTAGGCAGCCAAAAAGCAACATCAAGGGCTTCTCTCTGAGCTTTGCCCTGTAAAGCCTCTGCCAAAGGCAAAAGATTGTTCCCATTGGCCCCATATCCATGAAACAAAACAACGATTGCTTTTGGGCAAGATGACGGATCTTTTACCCAAGGTCCAGAAAAGGCCATGGTTTACGGAGTTCTATCTTTTTTTTAGTGTGTCATGCTTAACCCAGGATAACAATGGAATATACCTCTTAAAGGTATCATTCCATCTATTCACTGCAATTATAAAATAACATATTAATGTTTTTTAAATAAAATGATCTTATATTTGAAATCGTAACTATAACTCTTCAAGAATTTATTCTTGAATCATTCAAAAAGGAGATTTCTCTCATGAAAAAAACACTGCTTTTATTGGCCCTTTTGGCTGGATCCAGTTCAATGGCCGCTTGCGGAAGTTGCGCAACAACGGTTGTTGCTACCCCAGTAACCTATGCTGTTCCTTACTGCAACACCTGTGCGGTTGCTGTGGTTGCTCCTGCCCCATGCACGTCTTGCTGTGGTTGCTAAACGTAACAGTATAATCGTGGTATCGTTGTCTTAGAGGCCTTATAGACCCCGGATTCCCTCCGGGGTAACTCAAAAAAACATGACAAAACAATGGATCTTTGCAGGATTGGGCAATCCGGGAAAAGCCTATGAAACCCATCGTCACTCTATTGGATTTTATGCCATAGAGCAGCTGCGCCAAGCCTTTAATCTACCTGCACTAAAAACCAAAGGACGCATTGCGCTCTCTCAAGGTGACGTTGAGGGACACAGTATTCTTTTAGCGTGTCCTTTGGCGTATATGAATGTTTCGGGGCAGGCCCTTGCTCCTCTGGTTCATTTTTACAAAGATGCAAAATTAGTAGTCATTCATGACGACCTTGATTTAGCCTGTGGACACATGCGCTTTAAGCAAGGAGGCGGCACAGGAGGACACAATGGCTTAAGAGATTTACATCGTTTTATCGGTCCTGAGTACGCTCGCATTCGTTTGGGGATTGGGCACCCTGGGGATAAACAAGCGGTTCATGAATACGTCCTGAGTCCTTTTTCTGTTTCAGAACGTCAGGGGGTAGAAAAGAGCGTGCATACCCTGATTTGTGCTATCGACTTGTTATTAACAGGCAAGGAAGATTTATTTATTCAAACCCTCCATCAGCATAAGGCTTAGAAAAAGGCAATGACGATTTCACACCTTGTGCTTGTGTTGCAATGGCCCAGTTAAAAGGCGCCATCCCTGTACAAGATAAATAAGGCTGGAAACACAAGTGGCCATAACCATAAGCCATACCATAGGGACTATGGCCCATTTCCATGAGAGGAGAATGGCGCCTGCCAAGAGAATTTGGAGTGTCGTATTGCCTTTACTGATAGAGTGAGGTCTCAAAAGGGGACGCTGTGTAAGCCACAAGAATAAAGCCCCCACGATCAAAAGCACATCTCTCCCTACAATCAGCACAAACAGCCACAAGGGCAAGTGATGCGTCCAAGTTAAAGCCCCAAAAAGGCATAGAGAAAAGAGCTTGTCTGCTGCGGCATCCAACACAGCGCCTATGGTGCTTTCACACCCCCATGTGCGTGCTAGGGCACCATCTGCACCATCGGTAAGGCCTGCCACTACCAGCACCCAAAACGCACCTCTAAAGGCTCCATAAAGCATTAAAAATGTGATAAGAGGCGCCAAAGCCATGCGCAAAAGGCTTAAGGCATTTGGCGCGTTTTGTTTTATCCTTTGACTCCAAGGCCTTAGGGCATAACTTTCCAAGATCCATCCCTCTGTTGTTGGGCCATGCCATGAACCTCTACAGGTTTGCCATCAATATAGGCCAGATGTGTGAATTTGCGACAGACTTTTCCGCGTTGATATATAACAGGCTGAGGCGTGATTTGCCCATAATGACCATTTTGAGGATTCTTCCATTGCACTGGATCTCCACTGGAAAAGGCCTCTTCTGCTGCACATTCTGCATTTTTTTGGTCCTCTTCACTTAGATGCCTGCTAAGCATGCCCCCTGCCAATCCACCCAAAATAGCCCCAGCAGCTGTAGCAAGAAGGCGTCCTCTTCCCTTGCCAAATTGCGCTCCTGTTAAGGCGCCTAGCACCCCTCCTCCCACCGTCCCTACCCCTTGTGCTATATTCGGGTTCATGCCACAGCCTTGCAACACCATAAGACTAAGTAAAAACATGGCGTTTTGAACTTTCATAGGATTCTCTTCTATTTTTCTTCATGCTAGAGGCCAGAAAAATCCTTGTCAAACGCCTTTCTAAATGATCTCCTATATAAAAGAAAATGATCCCCAAAAAGGTTCCATGTTAAAAGAGTTGGAGCACGAACAAGAAAAGTTTATCACTTGGATGCGTTTTAATCAGGATTTATCCCCCTTAACCAGCAAGACCTACAGCGCTATTCTTGCGCTTTTTTTAACGTTTCTAGAAGAGCATCTGGGGCACCCCCTAGAATTAAGCCATATTCTTTCCCTATCTCTAAGCGAAGTGCGCGCTTTTCTAGCCTATCGCTCAGCGCAAAAGATCAAGCGCCAAACCAACGCATTGACCTTGTCTGCGCTAAAAACCTTTCTTCGATTTTTGCGTGAGCAAGGGCATAAGGTAAAGACCCCCTTTCATTTATTAAAACGTCCCCGTTTGCCTCGTATCATGCCTCGCCCCCTTGCCGAAGACCAATGTACTCACCTGTTGTCTCTTAAACCCCATGAAGAAGATTGGATTGCATGGCGTGATTATGGTCTCATGATTTTGCTCTATGCCACAGGGTTGCGCATTAGAGAGGCTTTAAATCTTAATCAAAATGCTTGGAATCACACCTGGACGGTTCAGACGTTTTCCCTTTGGATTCAAGGAAAAGGCCACAAAGAGCGCGTGATCCCCTTGTTGCCTGCGGCCATTGAAGCCGTGCATCGATATCTCCATCTATGCCCTTATGCAGGCTTACCGCCCACTGCCCCTCTTTTTTGTGGTAAAGGAGGAAAACGCCTCAATGCCTCTGTCTTTCAAAAAAAATTTCGTCACTGGCGCCTGATTCTAAACCTTCCTGCACACGCTACCCCTCACAGCTTACGCCACAGCTTTGCATCTCATTTGCTAGAGCATGGCGCTCCGCTACGTGATGTTCAAGAATTACTGGGCCATCAATCCCTTAAAACAACCCAAAGATACATCGAAACCACCCATGGACATATTCAAAACATGTACCGTCAAGCCCATCCCGGGTGGTCGCGTGCAGAGCTTCCAACGCCTTTTGAACAATCTGAATAATATTCCTTTTTTAATAAAAAATACATCTTTTATTGTAAATAAAAAAACATTTTCATTTTTTTTAATTACATAATGAACATTAAAATAATAAATAAATATTTTTTTTCCATTAAGAGGCATTTGAAAAAGAGTGAATCTGGGGTATAGTAAATCAGATTCCTCATGGTTCCTTCGTCATGCCTTCTTTGGAAATATCCCCCTCATTTCCCATTTGTATAGATCGAACGCGGGATTCTCTTTTAACAGATTTTGGCCTGAAAACCCTTCAAAACCAGTATTTCCTAGAGGGAGAAACCACCCAAGAACTTTTTGCGCGTGTGGCCACGGCGTTTGGGGACGATGCTGCACACAGTCAAAGACTGTACGACTATATGTCTCGTCTTTGGTTCATGCCTGCTACCCCTATTTTGGCCAACGGTGGCAATAATCGAGGATTGCCGATTTCGTGTTTCCTCAATGAAACAAGCGACAGTCTTGAAGGGATTTTAGAGTTGTGGACAGAAAATGCATGGCTTTCGTCTAAAGGGGGTGGATTAGGATGTTACTGGGGCAATGTGCGTTCTATTAGCGAAAAACTATACAATAAGGGATCTGCCGTGGGGGTCATTCCTTTTATCAAAGTCATGGAATCTCTTAGTTTAGCCATTGACCAGGGATCTCTTCGTCGTGGAGCTGCAGCCGTATATCTTCCTGTTTGGCATCCAGAAATTGAAGAATTTATCGATTTACGCAAACCCACAGGGGGGGACTATAATCGAAAAGCCCTGTATTTACATCATGGCATTATTATTTCTGATGCGTTTATGGAAGCGGTAGAAAACGATGCTTCGTGGGATCTGATCAGCCCCCACACGCAACGTGTCATCAAGACCGTTTCAGCACGCAACCTTTGGATTCGCATTTTAACCACGCGCGTGGAAACGGGAGAACCCTATCTCATTTTCATTGATGCCATTCATAGAGCCCTTCCCGAGCATCAAAAGCGTCTTAATTTAACGGTGAAGCATTCTAATTTATGTACGGAAATTACCTTGCCTACGGGCCTTGATTTTCAAGGAAAAGAGCGCACTGCGGTGTGTTGTTTGTCTTCTTTGAATATTGAAAAATTTCTAGAGTGGGAAAATCATCCCATGATTTTTGAGGATTTGTTTCGCTTTTTAGATAACGTCTTGTCTGATTTTATTCAAAAAGCACCTGACACCATGTATCGCGCGGTCTATTCAGCAGAACAAGAACGTTCTGTAGGATTAGGAGCCATGGGACTCTACGCTTTTTTTCAGAGTCAAGGCATTCCCTTGGAAAGTGCCGCGGCTAAATCTTGGAATTTACGTATTTTTTCCCATATTCATGCTGAAGCACAGCGCATGTCGAAGAAGCTGGCGGAAGAACGAGGAGCGTGTCCTGATGCAGCCAAAGTCGGCATACTAGAGCGTTTTTCCAATAAAATTGCCATTGCGCCAACTGCGTCTATTTCTATTATTTGTGGAGGAACTTCACCAGGCATAGAGCCCTTTGTCAGCAATGCCTATACCCATAAGACATTAAGTGGTTCGTTCTTTGTGTATAATCCTCATTTGGCCACTCTTTTACGCAAAAAGGGCCTTGATACCCCTGAAGTATGGTCCCGCATTGTTCAAGAGCAAGGATCTGTTCAAGGATTAGAAGAATTAAATGACCTAGAAAAAGCAACGTTTAAAACAGCCTTTGAAATGGATCAGAGGTGGCTGATTGAATTGGCGGCCGACCGTCAACCCTTTATTTGCCAGTCTCAATCCCTCAATCTGTTCTTGTCCAGTGACATTCATAAGCGCACACTTCATGTGCTGCATCATTTGGCTTGGAAAAAGAACTTGAAGAGCCTCTATTACCTCAGGTCTCGCTCTATCCAACGCCCTGAAACACAAATGACGGCTAAGGTATCAGAAGAGGAAGAGCAAGCACCACTCCCCTTAAACTATGACGAGTGTTTAGCCTGTCAATAAGGGCGTTTCATTGGTGCCTCATCTTATTATTGCAAACCTTTTTCAGATAGATCTTGGGGCTTGTGGCCTATGAACCTAACCCCTATATCACAATACTTGCTGCATACATCTCCCTTAGCCAATGCTCTGCAGATTTATCATGTCTTGTGGTAATACATGGGTATTGTTTGCGTTTTGCAAAGCAATGTTCTATTCAATGCCGTGCTTGATAGATATGTCTATCTTATTGCATGCACTTAAACCGCTTAAATTTTGGTGGAATCATGGCTGCAGCATTGTCCGTTTTTAACATTTTTTGTACACGTTCATTGGCATCGTATGCCTTACTTGCCAGCCATGCTTTGATGGGGTTGTATTGATGGGCGCAAAGGCCTGAACCGATCCGATGACCGTTGGCTTTCGTGATGCACGTAGCATCCCTTTACGCTTAAAACAAAAAATGATCCCATTTCATGCTCGATGGGGTCATGATGCTGAAACTTGAATCCATTTCATGGAGCTGGTAGCCCCTTTTTTTAACTTAAAGCAAGAAACAAGCCTATCAAAATGCAGAGAAAGGAGAGAAAGAAGGGCTTGGTTGGCTTTGCCATCGCGTGGAGGACTGGTAACAGAAACCTTTAAAACCTTTCCAAAAAGAGACTCTTGCCATCCTTCTATGCTGTTTTTTTTAGCATGTGGTTTAACGTGGACTAAAAAAATCGGAGGTGGGATTTCTTTCATAAGAGCTCGTTTGGCGTCTAAACTCACTTCCAAGAGTCTTCTAATCTTAACTCAGCCCACACAGGGGCATGATCGCTGGGTTGAGGTTCCCCTCGCCAACACACCGAGGTGCCACCGGCTTGACAACGATCCATGGCAAAAGGAGAAAGTAGCATATAATCGATACGTAGTCCCTTGTTTTGTTCCCAAGCTTTACCTTGATAGGGCCACCATGTATAGGGATTTTTTTTGCCTAACGTGCCTTGAATTAAATCTCCCCATCCCTCATGCAACAGGCACCGCATGGCATTTCGCTCTGCTTGAGAACATAAAATACGCCCTTCCCATTCCATGGGCACAGCTACATCCTCTTCGCTCAAAGCGATGTTAAAATCCCCTGCGACAACGGTGGATTGCAAGGCATCCACATAAGGATGCAGATGTTTTGCGAGATGATGCATAAACTCTAATTTTTTGGCATAAGCAGGATGATCCAAGGCCCCCCCGTTGGGCACATACACCGAAGCAACGCGGATGCCTGCAATGGTACATTCAAGATAACGCGCTTCTCCGTGGCCCAGAAAATCTTTTTCTATGGCTGGGGTCATGGGAAACCGTGCAGCAATGGCCACACCGTTATAGCTTTTTTGCCCCCAATGGTGCACCTTGTAGCCAAATGTTTGAAAAAATTCAAAAGGAAAAGCCTCAAGAACCTTGGTTTCTTGCAATAAAATCACATCGGGGGATTCTTTGTGCATCAAGTCCTCTAAAAGATGCAACCGAGCACGCACAGAATTAACATTCCAAGAAAGGATTTTCATGGTCTCTCTTGCTCTCACTGGGGACACAAAGGCTTATAGTGCATCTCTGTTTCTGGGATTTTCCCAGCTTGAAAGGCCTGATAATGCTTTCGACACAATGAAACATAGCGATCATTTCCCCCACATTCAATCTGATTTCCCTCTAAGCTGGCCAATCCCTGAGGATTTAATCTGGCCGTCATGATGGCTTTGCTCCCGCAAAAGCAAATGGTTTTAATTTCAATTAAATGATCTGCCCAGGCCAATAAATACTGACTTCCTTCAAAAAGATGGCCTTGAAAATCAGTTCTAAGCCCATAGGTTAAAACAGGAATGCGTTGTTCATCTACCAAAGAGGCTAACTGGTGTACATGATCACGGGTCAAAAACTGTGCTTCGTCTACCAAAATACAGGCGATGTTGTGGGCATTTTGCTGTTGAAGAACGTATGTTTTAACGTTCATAGATAAGGGCAAAGCAATGGGGGCTCTAGAAATTCCGATGCGGGATTCAATCTTTGGATGGAACGTTGCTGCTACTTCGGGTAAAAAACAGAGGGTTTTCATGCCCCGTTCGTGATAGTTGAAGGCCGCTTGTAAAAGCATCGTCGTTTTCCCAGCATTCATGGCTGAGTAATAAAAATAAAGCTTTGCCATTGTTCTCTTTTTCTAATGTCTCTTGAAAAGAGGGTAACGCTTAGGGTTTCTGAAGTACAGTTCTCATTACAAATGAAAGCATTGTCTAAAAGCAAGAGCAGGCGCTGCAGGATTCGAACCTGCGACCCGCTGATTAAGAGTCAGCTGCTCTACCAACTGAGCTAAGCGCCCCCACCTTCGCATTCTAGTTTAGCATAAGTTGTGGCTTGACCCAAGAGGTAAGAGGCAGCCTCTTCCTGCTTCACTCTGTGCTGTAAACCTGTTTTCATGTGTTTTAGGGTGACCTGATGATTGGCAATTTCCTCTTGATTGGCCATCAAAACCCATGAAAAACCCAAACGATTGGCATAATGAAGCTGTGTCTTAAGAGAATCCCCATTGAGATAGACTTCTGTATAGAGGTTTGCTTGGCGCAATAGGCGTGCCACGGCAAGATAATAAGGCAAAGCATCAGGCTCTTGCACCGTGATCAAACAATCTGCTGGGGTGCTTCGTAAAGGAGCTCTGGATTTCATAGCAGAAAAAAGACGGGTTAATCCCAATGAAATCCCTACCCCTGGAAAGGCTTTTTTAGAAAAGGATTCGGCGAGATGCCCATAACGTCCTCCTGCACAAATGCTACCCATGCCTCGATGTTCTGGCAGGACAAATTCATAGAGAGGACCAGTATAATAGGTCAACCCTCGCACCAACAGCGGATCCACCACAACCCCCTCTTGGGGCACACCCATGTGATGGAGGGTTGCTAATAGCGTCGTGATTTCCCTTAATCCTTCTTGACATCCTTCCCCCAAATCAGAGCGCAACAGGATTGCCATCAACGCTTCCCACGATGCGTTATTCTGCATAAGGCCTTCAAGGAGACCTAAAGCAGAAGGGTGAGCTCCCAAAGCCCCTAGACCTTCTAAAATGGCAGAATCTTCTATTTTCCCGCGTTTATCCATCAGACGTAAGGCTTCTGCTTCTTGGGAAATGCCTGCTTTTTGAATCCACGCCAGAGGAATTTTTTTATGATTCAATAAGACACGAACGGGGCTGATCTCTAGTTTATGCAAAAGCTCCCACATGATGGCAATGACTTCGGCATCATAAAGAGGAGAAAGCGTCTCTCTGCCGATGATGTCGATATCGCATTGGATGAACTGGCGAAAGCGTCCTTCTTGAGGGCGCTCTCCACGCCATACTGGGGCCATATGATAGCGACGATAGGGAAAGACCAATTGCCCTTGATGTTGTGCCACATAACGTGCCAAAGGAAGGGTCAAGTCATAACGCAGGGCTAATTCGATTTTAGAAGCATTTTGCTCGGCTGCACGCACGACCCCATAAATCTCATGATCGTCTCCCCCTTTGGCCACCAACGTTTCAAGGCGTTCAACGCTTGGGGTATCCATGGGAATAAATCCATAGGCCTGAAAATGTCTGACAATAATGTGTTTCCATCCTTCAAAAAATCTTTGTTCATGGGGCAACCATTCTGGAAATCCAGAAATAGGCTTAAGGAGAGAAGACACGATATGGGCCTCTAAAGATTAATATTTTGGGCAATTATACATTATCTCCTTAAAAAAGGCATCATCAACACCGCAAGCAGCGTCATAAATTCAAAACGACCACACAACATGGCTAGGATAGACAAGGCTTTGCTTGCCGTTGAAAGCGTATCCAGATGGTGAACTAAGGTGCCCAAATACAAACCTGAATTGGTAATCAGACTGGCTGCAAGGGGAAAAGATTCTAACAATCCATGACCTAAGCACGACAATCCAAAGGTCACCAATAACCATCCCATCATATAAAAAAAGATAATGGTCACCAGATTCGTGGTGGCACTTTCATCCACCAATTTTTCATTATAAAACGTCAAAAAAACCCCATAAGGCCGTAACACCCGAAAAATTTGATTTTTGGTGATGCCCAACAACATTTGAAGCCGAAAGACTTTGATGCCTCCTGACGTTGATCCGCTACATCCACCTATAAAGCTGGCCATTAGAAAAAGCGTGCTACAAAATCCATCATAAGGGGCCCCCAAGGCAAATCCCGTGGTGGTCACAGCCGATACCGCCATAAAAAGACTATCTATGGGGGAGTCTCCCCTCCATAGCACGGTTAAAACACTAATGACCGCCAAAAGTTTAGCATAGCCCCTCATTTGCGCATCATAAACAATGCGCTTGCGATGCCCCTTGAGCACAGAAATCAAGACGATCAACGTTGATCCCCCCAATCCCATAATTAGGGTTAAAATCAATTTCCCATAGGGAGACATAAGATGAAGAGGATGACTTGCCACCACAATGCCTCCTGTAGAAATAGAGGCCATGCTATAATACAATGCATCTTGCAAACTAAGAGCATCCAACATTAAAAGAACTGCCCCCAACCCCGTCAAAGCGCCATAGAGCCCCATCAAAAGGCTGGCCACCTGAGAGGCACGCGGCATAATTTTTTCAGAACGATCTGAAAATTCGCTTAACACAAGCTGCGTCCCCCCAATGCGCAGCGCAGGCAACAACGTAATGGCCATTAAAATAATGCCAAATCCCCCAAACCACTGTAAGAACACACGCCAAAAACACAATCCCTCATGGCACCTGTATTGCTCTGAAAAAAGACTGAGTCCTGTGGTGGTAAGGGCTGAAACCGACTCAAACAAAGCATCCATTAAGGATGCACTGGATCCCGAAAAATAAAAGGGCAATGCAGCAAAAAAAGAAATGGAAATCCAAGCTGCAATGGTTAAAATAAATCCATCTGCTGGCTGTAAATGCGGGATGCGCTGATGAGAAAAGGTAAACACAAGTAATCCCCCTAAAAATACAGAGAGAAAGCATGTAAAAAAGAAAGGATCTGTATTTTTCCCCGCAAGAATTGACAAAAAAAAGGGTAATAAAAGACTTATTCCTAAAATAATAAGCATCCATCCCACAAAAAACCCAATGGGAGCCCCTCTGAGGGGGGGAGAATAAGACATGGAACTTCCAAGCGCTTTTTTGTATCCTAGCACTTCGAGATTTCCATGGCTAAAACGCCACCTTTAAAGATTTATACCAAACCGCTTCGTTTTATGGATCAGCCTCGCTAGAATAAAGAGGCATAGAAAAAAGGAGATAAAATGGATGTGCGTGCGATCCTAAAAGATGCATTAGCTCAAAGCTATGATTTGCCTGAATCTTTTTCATTTTCTCCTCCTGAAGATCCAAGCATGGGAGATCTTTCCACGTCTTTTGCCTTTACTTTGGCAAAAAAAGAACGCTGTTCCCCTCATCTTATGGCACAGGACCTTGCCACAAAATTACAGGGCCATCCTGATGTACAACCTTTGGTAGAGAAGGTGGTGGCACAGGGGGGATATGTCAATGTTTTTTTACGTCCCTTGGTTTGGCAAGAGATTCTTTTAGAGATTTTACGCCAACAGCATAACTATGGTCATCAAACCAGGATGCGTTGTGAAAAAGTCAACGTCGAGTATGTTTCTGCCAATCCCACAGGCCCTCTCCACGCTGCTCATGCGCGGGTTGCTTTGATGGGCGATGTCATTGCCAACCTTTTAAAGGCCCTAGGCTATGAGGTGGTGCGTGAGTTTTACATGAACGATGCAGGCGTACAAATCGACACGCTGATACAAAGCATTTCCTGTCACATCAAAGCCCTTTCAGAAGGAAAACAAGCCATTATTCCTGCTGGGTGTTACCCTGGCACCTACCTAGAGGATCTGGCGCGTGAGTTTCTTGCGCAAGGCCAGGACCTAACGAACCTTAAGGCATTAACCCTCAGCGCCATGATGGAAGATATTCAACGCGACATGGAATCCCTTGGTATCTTTCATGATGTTTTTACATCAGAGCGTGCCCTGCATCAAGCAGGTCAATTGGAAAGCATGCTGCAACGCCTTCAGGAAAAAGAATTGGCCATGATAGGGGTTTTACCCCCCCCTCAAGGACAAGAAGATAATCATTGGAAGCCCGAACCCCTCCTCTTGTTTCGTTCCAGTCTTTTTGGGGATGAACAAGACCGTCCGCTGCAACGCGCAGATGGATCTTGGACCTATTTTGCAGGGGACCTTGCCTATCACTGGGATAAAATTAAACGAGGCTATGGGATTTTAATTGATGTCTGGGGAGCAGACCATGCAAGCCATGTAGAACGCATGCAATATGCATTAAAAGCCTTGACTGGAAAAGATCTGGAAGTAGTCATTTGTCAAATGGTCCATTTTTCTGATCAGGGGGTTCCATTGAAAATGTCAAAACGCGCAGGAACTTTTTTAACCTTGCGTGATGTCTTGGCATTAATCGGGGTGGATGCCCTGCGGTTTATGCTATTGACCAAAAAAGCCGAATCACATTTGAATCTGGACATAGAACGTATGAAAGAGCAGACAAAAGACAACCCTGTGTTCTATGTCAATTATGCATATGCGCGATGTTGTTCTGTGTTGCGTGCAGCATCGTCTTATTTTTCACCAAAAGAGCTAACCCCTCTTGCTCTTAGGGAACAAGCTAACCTTTCCCTTTTGGACGATTTTTCCTTGGTCAAAATTTTATCTGAATGGCCGCATCAACTCCAACAAGCTGCTGTGTTAAGAGAGCCCCATCGTATCCCGACGTTTCTCATGCGATTGGCCCATGGGTTTCATGCCGTATGGCAAAAAGGTAATGCTGAGGGCTCTATGCGTTTTTTACAATCAGATAACTTGGCTCAAACCTATGCCAATCTGGCTTTGCTCCAAGCTGTGGCTTTCGTGCTTGAATCCGGGTTTAACCTTTTAGGCGTTACTTTAAAAAAGGAAATGTAACGTCCCTCGTTTTTTTCAGGGGACTAAGCTAAGATAAACCCATAGACTGGCGTGGGTACGCTTAAAATCGTGTGATGGTGCATCCTTTAATTCTTGCTTCGGCTTCTCCTTCCCGACATGCTTTATTGACCAGACTAGGCGTTTCCTTTCGCACAAGCCCTGCCCATTTAGATGAAACGCCTCATCCAAGAGAAAGACCCTCGGCTTACGGCATGCGCATTTCTTTGGAAAAAGCCTGCGCTGTTGCCAAAGATCAAAGCGATGCCTTTGTCCTGGCGGCAGATACTTTTGTTGCCCTAGGCGCACGCATTTTGCGTAAAGCAGAGGATGCAGGCGAAGCCCGTCTGCAAATGCGCCTTCTTTCAGGGCGTCGTCATCGCGTCTATACCGCCATTGCTCTGTGGACGCCTGAAGGTTCTATTCTTCAACGTTTGGCCATGACTCATGTTTCATTTAAGGCACTGGATTCTAACGAAATAGACCTATTTGTGCGCTCTGGTGAATGGGAAAACGTTGCCGTATATCGGCATGAAGGGGTTGCCGGTCGTTTTATTCGCCATCTCTCAGGGCTAACATCCACCATTTCAGGGCTTCCACTTTTTGAAACATCTCAGCTCTTAAAAGGGGTTGGTCTTTTAAGACCTTAATGAAACATATTTTGTTTTAAAAATAAAGAGAAACAAAAAATCTTAACATACTTGATATTTTAAGATTTTGCAGAGATAATTTATCCTATTCATTTGATGGGTTTTTCCTATAAAAACCTTTAAGGTTTGGGCTCTTGGGCCATGAGACCCACAGTACGAGACATTCTATGGCAAAGGAAAAATTCTATGGTCTATTATGGGATTTACAAGCGTGAAAAACATCAAAAAACCTCTTAGAGAAGGCTGGCGTCAATCTTGGATGCTTGTGCCTTATGGATGGCATATCCTCTTTCTTATGGCTCCTATTTTTATTATTGTAGCGCTTAGTTTTTCAGAATTTAGCCCGAATAATCCACCTTATCGTTCTCTTTTTCAATGGGTTCATGGTCACACTTTACAGATTTATATTTCTTTTTCTAATTACCTAACGGTTTTGAGTGATCCATTTTATCGCAGAGCCTTTGGAAATTCTTTGTGGATTTCTGCGATTTCTACGGGCATTTGCCTGTTGTTGGGGTATCCTATGGCCTATGGAATCGTGCAATCTCGATGGCGTGGACTTTGGTTGTTATTGGCCATTGTGCCCTTTTTTACGTCGTTTTTAGTGCGTGTCTATGCATGGATGACCTTGCTCAGTCCCATGGGATTAATCAATCATCTCTTGATTACTCTTGGTCTTTCTCCCCTTAATCTTATGAATCATGAAGGGGCAGTCATTGTTGGTGTTGTGTATTCTTATTTGCCATTTATGATTTTTCCTCTGGTTGCAACGCTGGATAAAATGGATCCTCATTTGCTAGAAGCTGCTTATGACTTAGGGTGCAAACCTTTTTCAGCGTTTTGGCGCGTGACGCTGCCCCTTTCTCGATCAGGCATTTTTGCAGGGTCTAGTTTAGTG
>CANGUX010000010.1 GCA_947457385.1 Holosporales bacterium | reverse complement strand
ATTTGCCTCTGCTGCCTAGGTGTGACTGAAGTCAAATTTCCCTTTCTTTTTTCCATCTTATCACCACCTCCTTACGCTGCTTTTAAATGTTTTTCCTGTCGCTTTTTGTTCGTGACCTGATTTCATGGGTTCTATCACTTTTTCTCTTAGGTGTAGCTGTATTTTTTCTTTGCCATTTTTTGAAGATCATATTGAAATCTAATCCTTATCAAGCTAAATAAATATAGGTTTTTGTGCGCCACAGCTATCAACATATAACTAGATGTAGGGTCATCCAAAATTATAGGGTAAGGGAGAGCACAGCATAGGAAAACAAGCAAGAGAGCATCATTATAAATGAAAATGAGTAAGATTCTTATAGAAATAGAAAAAAATGCTTTGTCATGCTATCAAAAAAAGATACGTTCAAAAATGTCTTTGACCGCATTCTTTTTTTGGTGACAAAGTAAGTCCTCTCCGCCGAAGGGAGGATCCAGATGAAGGAATATGGGAGAGGACTGAATTTGCCACCAATGTTTATTTATCGAGAGTAATACTCGATCACAGAATTGATGTTCATTTGAATGGGATAAGGAATCATAGCAGAATCCGGTTTGTGCAAGAAACGACCAGAAAATTCTAGAGCATTAGATTCTAAATACTCAGGAACATCTCGATCGGATGCAGCCATGGCAACTTGAACCAATGCATTTTGACGCATAGACTCTCTAAGCGTGACACAATCTCCATCTTTTAAACGATATGAAGCAATGTTCACAGATTTGCCATTTACCAATACATGCCGATGGTTCACCAATTGTCTTGCCGAAAACACCGTGGGAACCCACTTGAGGCGATAGACTACAGCATCTAAACGCCGCTCTAAAAGAGCTAAGAAATTTTCTCCTGTATCCCCTTTAAGACGGCCCGCTTCCTTATAGATATTCTGAAACTGACGTTCCACAATATTTCCATAATACCCTTTCAACTTTTGCTTTGCAGCTAACTGTTGCCCATAATCGGTCAACTTTTTGGTGCCTTTGCTCCCATGTTGTCCAGGAGGATAAGGCCGTGCATGAGCCGGACTATCCGCCTGCCCCCATAAAACAACGCCATATCGTCGTTCGATCCGATGTTTTGACTGACTTCTTTTTGTCATAGGCTCAAGCAATACATTTCAAACTTTCAAACCAAGTATGAAACAAGACTCTTCTCTTTGTCAAGCCTCTTTTTTTAGTTATGCGACGATGGCCACTTCACGTACTTCTGGAACAAGATAAGACAAGGTTTGCTCGATTCCTCCCTTGAGGGTTTCTGCAGAATGAGGACAACTGGAACAAGCCCCCTGTAATTTAACATAGACAATGCCGTCTTCAAAAGCTTGAAAGGTAATGATGCCTCCGTCTGCTTCTATGGCAGGGCGAATGCGTGTTTCAATAATGCTTTCTATGGTTTCGCAAAGCGCTGCCACGTCTGGGGTTGGAGGCGTCCACTGAAAAAAACGATTATCTTGAAGATGCGCGGTAGAAGGCTGAGGAGACAAGGGAAAGGTTTCTAGATGATAGTGAAATGCAGAAAGCAGGATGCTTTCTAGCAAACTCCATGGAACAGAATCCGCTTTGTTCACCGTGATGAATTCAGGTGCCAACAAAACAGAAAGAATACCAGGAAGGGACAAAATGTCTTCTAACACACTCAGGCCGGATGCTTCCTGAAGAGAAGAGAACAAATGATACCCTTCTGTCACCACAGGTTTTCCTAAAATAAACTTTAGAGCATTGGGATTGGGGGTGGCTTCAGAATACATGATTATTGTCACTAAGATCTTGGATATTATCTCAAGAATTTAAAGAAAAGTCAAGACATTTTAGATCTTTCCGTACCTTATTCTTTGACATACACTGTTCATAAGAATATTAAGAATGAAAGGGACACCCTTATGCAAACAGAGAAATCATCCGAATGTCCAAACGAGGTTATCGCATTGCAAAGTGTGCGAGAGTTGGCCCATATGCTTGTAGAATTTGATTTAAGTGAATTAGAGTTGGAACACGCAGGAATGCGCATCAAGCTGGCAAAGATACGCGCTCAGAAAAGCGCATATTTAGATGTGGAAACAAAACTGGAACCGGCAAAAAAAGACATGCCTATAATACCCCTAGAGGAAACGAGCCCTCCCCCTGTGGAAGTGGGGAAAATGGTTTCTTCACCCATGGTTGGAACGGTGTATCTTTCGCCTAAGCCTGGGGCAGATCCTTTTGTAAAGGTGGGGGATTTGGTGCAAGAAGGGCAAGTTTTATTGATTATTGAAGCGATGAAAATCATGAATCCTATAAAATCTCCATTTTCCGGAACAATTGCAAAAATTTTCATTCACGATGCCGCTCCTGTTGAGTATGGTGAGGTTCTTTTTTCGGTCCTATGATCTATCCTATGCATGCAATGCAGGTGTAAAATTTGCTTGGTTCTTTATTTTTCAGCCATAATAAAATAAGAAAGCTATCTGATATAGAACCTTTTTATGTATTTTCAATCCCCTGCTTTGCACAAGGATCGCCTTTTATTCGTGGCCAATGATGCGTTGTGGTGTACCTCTCTAGAGGGAGGACCATCCTATCGCTTAACAGAACACTTGGCGCTGATGCATAGCCCTGCTTTTTCTGAAGATGGGAAGACCATTGCTTTTTCAGCGCAACAGAACGTATATTGCCTCTCTTCAGAAGGTGGGATTCCTGAGTGTGTTGCCATACTCGATCACAATTGTTCCGTCATAGGGTGGCGCAACAATCAAGAAATTCTCTTTTCTTCCTCTTTTCGGCAAGCATTTCGCATGGAATGTATCTACAGTCTTTCCGTTGATTCTGGCGCCATCCAAGAACTCCCCATAGGGGCAGCTGCATTTGTATCTTTTGGTCCTCATGGAAGCAGTGTTCTGCAACGTCATGGCTATGGATACGCGTCTTGGAAACGCTATCAAGGGGGGACAGCAGGAAAGTTGTGGATCGATCGTGAAGGAGATGGCAATTTCTTACCCTTGTTGCCTCATCTTGCCCATAATATAATGCGCCCCTTATGGATTAGGGATCGTATTTATTTCTTGTCAGATTACGAAGGCAAAGGCAATCTATATTCTTGCTCGGCTGTTTTATCTGCAGATGCTGATCTTCAGCGACATACCCATCATAACGATTTTTATGTCAGGCAAAATGCAGCCCATGGGGATACCATCGTGTATAAATGCGGGGGGGATTTGTATGCCTTTAATACCATCACGGGGAAGGATAAGAAAATTCCCATTCAATGTTCTATGGGAGCGTTGGGAAAGGTGCGCAAGAGCAAAAATCCAGCCTCTAATCTTACGAGCTATGCCTTGTCTGCAAAAGGAGAACATCTGGCATTGGCAACACGAGGGCGTCTTTTTCATCTAACGCCTCAAAAAGGACCTGTATTGCAGCGGGGAAAACGTGATGGTGTGCGCTATCGTCTTGTGAATTGGCTTCATGACGGAAAGCTTTTGGTCTTATGTGATGAAGGGGTTAAGGAAGCATGGGAGGTGTATTCCACCAACACAAATGAGATGCCAACGCGTTATGAAGAATTTAAAGAGGCTAACAGCGAAGCGCCATTAGATTGGGGGAGAATCGTTCAGGTTAAAACCAGTCCTTTTGGTTCTAGTATGATGGCCATGAATCATCGTCATCAGTTAATTTGGTTTTGTTTAGAGAGCAAGACCGCACGCGTTGTGGACATCAGCCCCAAAGGTGCCATTCCAGGATACGATTGGTCCCCTTGTGGACAATGGGTAGTCTATGGTCGTGTAGATCACGAAAAGGGATCTTCGCTTTGGGTATATGATGTGGTGAATCATGAGCGCCATCTCATTATGGATGCTATGTTTTCTAATACCCATCCGGTCTTTGATCGCGAAGGAAAGAGTATTTATTTCCTTTCGACGCGCACGTTTCGTCCTCAATATGATGAGCTGCATTTTAGTCTATCTTTTAAAAATACGAGGGGCCTGTTTGCGCTGACCTTACGCGCAGAAGATGAAGTGTCTTTTGTGAAACCTCTTTTGGGGATTCATGAAGAAGAGGAACAAAAGGAGGAACAAAAGACAGAGGGGTCGTCTCCTGCTGAGCCTTCTGAAGCGTCTGCTAAAGAACCTGAAAAAACCATGCCTGAACGCACCCGTATCGATGTGCTGGGCATTGAAAAACGACTGCTGGCCTTTCCTTTGCCACCAAGAGCTTATACATCCCTGGCAACCCTGGCTAAGGGGCAGGTTTTATATACGGTTTCTTGTGAGAAATCAGAAGAGTTATATATCTATGATTGTGCCTCTCTCAAAGAGGAATTATTGCTTCCTTCTGTGCAGTCTTATGAACTTTCAAAAGATGCACAATGGATGACGTTGCAGATTCAAGATCGATTGCGCACCGTGGCTGCGGGGAGTAAGCCTGATGATTCTGATACGTCTTACCGTGCTGGGGGCTGGTTGGATTGGGACAGGGTAAACTTAAAAGTGTCGCCTCAGCAAGAGTGGATCCACATGTTTGATGAAGCATGGAGGTTACAACGGGATCTTTTTTGGACGCCTTGTATGGGTCAAATCGATTGGGAAGAGGTGCATCAACGCTATCGTCCTCTTTTAGATGAGATTGCTTGTGATTCCGAATTTCAAGATCTTCTGAGAGAGCTTCAAGGAGAATTAGGGACGTCCCATGCCTATGTCATGGGGAAAGAACCTAAATCTTCTTTAGGATACCTGGGAGCAGAATTAGAGTATGATGACGCGCAAAAAGCCTATCGCATTGTGGCATTGCCGCAGAGTGACTTTGGCGAAGGACATCCTTTGTTACGTCCCGGGCTGGGATTAAAAGTTGGCCATTGGATATGGAGCATGGGGGGGCAACCCTTTTCGGGGGCATTTTCTCTTCAAGAATATTTAGAGGATCAGGCTGGAAATGCCATCTCCCTTGAGATCAGCGATACCATAGCGTCGGAAAAAAGAAAAATCATCGTTTTCCCCATGCATAAAAAACAGGATGCTGCATTACGTTATCGTCAATGGGTAGAAACCAATCGCACCATTGTTCATGAAAAAAGTGGGGGAAAAGCAGGATATATTCATATTCCAGACATGTCTTTGTGGGGATATGGAGAGTTTTTGCGCTCCTATTTATCCGAATTTGACAAAGAAGGATTGGTCATCGATATCCGCTTTAATGGCGGAGGGAATCTGTCGGGGCTTATCCTGGACTTTTTGACGCGTAAGCGCTTAGGCTATGATCAAACGCGGCATTTTGGCACACAACCCTATCCTCAAGAATCTCCCAAAGGCCCCATGGTGGCCATTGCCAATGAATATGCTGGGTCAGACGGCGACATTTTTGCCCATAGCTTTAAAACCATGGGATTGGGACCATTAATAGGAAAACGCACATGGGGCGGGGTTGTGGGCATATGGACCCGATATGGTCTATTAGATGGGACTATGACGTCTCAGCCTGAATTTTCTTTTTGGTTTGATAACGTGGGATGGCGCGTAGAAAATCACGGCGTAGACCCCACCATAGAAGTAGACATCACCCCTCAAGAATATCGAGACGGGAAAGATCCTCAGCTGGAACGCGCCCTGTTAGAGCTATCTGCTTTAATAGCATCCCAAGCAGTATCTCAGAGAGAAAGGGAAACCCCACCTTCTATTCCCTGTCTTTTGGCCCCTAAGCTCTAAGAGGCCATAGAAAAAGGTAGACCAGGAATAAGGACCAAGTTAATAAGAAGCTTGGTCCAACATCAATTCAATGCGACGATCTTTAGGAGAATGTTTTTGAGGCACAAGGGGATGAAATTCTCCAAATCCTGCTGCAACCAGGCGTTCTTTTGGGATGCCCTCTTTCACAAGAAAATCCACCACTGAAAGGGCTCGCATCATGGAAAGTTCTAAATTAGAGGAGAATTTCCCCCCTGGTCGAACGCGATAATCATCGGTATGACCATTAACGCGCAAAATCCAAGGAATATCTTTTGGAAGTTGGGGGATCACGCTTTGAAGGGCTGCTGCAAACTCTGCCAATTCTTTTTTTCCTTTTTCGCCCAAGGTTGCTGATCCCAAATCAAATAAGATTTCAGAAGAAAAGATAAAACGATCCCCTACAATGCGCACATCCTTTCGTGCCTGCAAGGCCTTGCGTAATCTCCCTAAAAATTCAGAACGATAATTCGCCAATTCCCCAACTTTTTTCGCCAAAAGGCTTTGCAACTGTTCATTCAGTTGGGTGACCTCCTGTTCTTTTTCTTGCAGCTTGACCTCTGTGCTGGTGCGTTCTGTTTGTAAAAGAGCCGCCATTTCCAGTTGCATTGCTTTTAAGCGTTCCATCTCTTGCATCTGAAGCTTGGTCTCTTCTTTGCCCTGTTGAATCGTCTTTTCTGTTAGGGTTCGCTGTTTTGCAAGCTCATGCCGCAATAGAGCTATTTTGTCTTCTTTTGCATGAATAGAATGATCTTTTCGTTCCACCATGTTTTTTAGATATAATGTAGAAATCATAAAAATCATGAATACAAACAGCACAACGGTAAGGAGAGCCGAAAGCGCATCCACAAATCCAGGCCAAATCAGCGCAGAAAAAGAAGACTCCTTGGAAAACCGAGACTGTCCCATGAAATCAAATCACCATAATTTCTTTTTCCTTTTTTTCCACCATATCCTGGATTTTAATAATAAAATCATCCGTTATTTTTTGGATCTCTCGTTTTTTTGTAAATAAATCGTCTTCGGAAATGTCCTCTTTTGCCAAAGCATCCAAGGCCATTCTTCTGAGGTTGCGTATCCCTACTTTTCCTTCTTCTCCATAGGTTTTTGCCATTTTTGCCATCTCTTTGCGTCGTTCTTGAGACAGTTCAGGAATAGGGACCCTCAGCACTGCACCTTCCACAATAGGGGAAAGACCCGAGGCTCGAATGGCTTTTTCCACGGCAGCAACCATAGAAGTATCCCAGACTTGAACGGATAACAGACGTGGTTCGGGGGCGCTGATATTCCCCAGTTGTGATAGGGCCATGCGTCCACCATAGGCTTCTACGGTAAGGGTTTCCAGCAAAGAAGGCATAGCGCGTCCCGTGCGCAATCCACTCAAACTGCGTTGTAAAGCCTTCATCGCTTCTTCCATGCTATTGTTTAGGACAGATAATTCATCGTTAGCCACAAGGATGCTCTTGTTGTCTATTTTCTGCAGAATAGCGCATTTCTCCTTATTTTTTAAGTCTTGAATGACTGGCTATTTCTATGCCTTATATGGAGCGACCATTTCAAGAGATCCTTAAGATGTGTTATAACAAAAAGAAAGTTTAGCGAGCAAAAATGCTTCCTTTTATTGATTTACAGGCCCAACAAGTTCAGATTCGATCTCGTCTAGACAAAGCAATCGCACGGGTTTTAGATCACGGTCAGTATATTATGGGACCTGAAGTGGAGCGCTTAGAACAAGAACTGGCGCAATTTTGTGGGTGCAAACATGTCATTACATGCTCCAGCGGCATGGATGCATTATTGCTCTGCCTGATGGCGAAAAAAGTCAGCCATGGCGATGCGGTCTTTGTTCCAAGTTTTACTTTTGCTGCCACAGCAGAAGCGGTGGCAAATGTGGGGGCGACACCTATTTTTCTCGATTGTGATCCCATCAGCTATACCATAGATCCAACAAAACTAGAGGAAGGGATAGCGCTGGCTAAAAGAGAAGGGCTACGTCCTGTGGGAATGATTCCCGTGGATTTGTTTGGTCATCCAGCAGAATACAATACCCTAGCTTGCATAGCAAAAGCTTATGGCTTGTGGATTTTAGCCGATGCTGCGCAAAGTTTTGGCGCAACCTATCATCAAAAGCGCATAGGTGGGCTAGGTATGCCAGAAGTTGAGATGACCATTACCAGTTTTTTCCCCTCAAAACCTTTGGGATGTTATGGCGACGGTGGAGCTATTTTTACAGAAGACGACGATCTTGCTGTGGTTTTAAAAAGCCATCGTATCCATGGGCAAGGAACCCATAAAAATGAGCATGTGCGTTTAGGCCTAACGGCGCGCTTAGATACCTTACAAGCTGCTGTTTTATTGGAAAAACTTAGGATTTTCCCCGAAGAAATCCAAGCGCGTCAAGAGGCTGCAATCCGCTACCACCAAAGCCTTAAATGGCTGGTCACTTGCCCAACGGTCTTAGAACATTGCACCTCGGTTTGGGCACAATATACCATTTGCCTGGCAGAGTCTCATGTCCTAAGCCGCACAGATTGCATGAATCGCTTACAAGAACGGAATATTCCCAGTGCCATCTATTATCCAACCCCGCTTCATCTGCAACCAGCGTATCGTCATTACCCTGTTGTAGGCGCTCTTGTCGTCAGCGAACGCTTGGCCAAAGAGGTTCTAAGCCTTCCCATGAGTGCCTATGTGCGGGAACATATGGATTATATTCTTGAAACCTTGATTCCTCTGCTTGAAAGACCCTCTCTTTAAGCAATAAGTCCTTAAAGGATCTTTAGATGTATGAGAGGGCTTCCTCCTTTTTAACTCTTCCTTTACAGTAGAAGAAAAAGAAGATGAGGGGGAAACCCGTGCTCTCATTGCAGGTGTTAAAAGAATCTTTAGCCAAAATGGTGCTGATTCGACGATTTGAAGAGCACAGTGTGGAAGCCTATACCCAAGGCCATATTGGAGGATTTTGTCATTTGTGTATTGGACAAGAGGCCATCCCCGTGGCCCTTTCTTTGGTGATGAGCCCTCAAGACAGTGTCATTACTGCCTATAGGGCTCATGGCATAGCGTTAACCCAAGGGCTTTCTCCTCGTCAAGTGATGGCAGAGCTTATGGGAAAAGAGGCGGGATGCTCTAGGGGCAAGGGAGGATCCATGCATATGTTTAATGTCTCCAAGCGATTTTATGGAGGACATGGTATCGTTGGCTCTTCGTCGTCTTTGGGAACCGGATTAGCTCTTGCGCATCGGTACAGCAAAGACAATGGAGTATCTTTGACTTTGCTGGGAGATGGCGCCAGCAATCAGGGTCAATTTTTTGAATCCATGAACATGGCTTCTCTTTGGAATCTTCCTGTGCTTTATATTATTGAAAATAACGGATTTTCTATGGGAACTTCTGTGGAACGAGGCTGTGCTGGGGGTCCTTTGTATAAGCGTGGTGAGCCTTTTGGTATTCCTGGTGCCCTTTGTTTGGGGGATGATTTCATAGAACTCCACCAGCAACTGAGAGAACGTTTGGAAATCGTGAGGGAAACCAGTCGTCCTTTTCTCTTGGAAATCGATACTTATCGATTTAAGGGGCATTCTATGTCAGATCCCGGAAAATACCGAACACGTGAAACCCTGGATGAGGCGCGCACCCTGCGAGATCCCATTCAGCGTTTGCAAGAATACCTTATTCAAGAACATCACTGCACTCCTGAAGCCTTGCGAGCTTTCGATGAATACGCTCAGGACTGTGTCAAGGATGCTGTGGCCTTTTCCCTAGACGCCGAAGAACCTCCTCAAGAAGCCTTATGGAAAGATGTATTCGTCACAACAGGAGATTCCCTATGAGTCGATCCCTTACCGTACGGCGCGCGTTGTATGAGGCGATGGCAGAAGAAATGCGCCTGGAAAATCGAGTTTTTCTTTTGGGTGTAGAAGTGGGGGCTTATCAAGGCGCCTATAAGGCAAGTCAGGGATTGCTAGAGGAATTTGGGCCTGAACGAGTTATAGATACGCCCATTTCTGAATATGGATTTGCTGGCATTGGGGTAGGTGCTGCGTTTGCTGGGCTTCGTCCCATTGTGGAATTTATGAGTTTTAATTTCTCTATGCAGGCCATAGATCATATTTTAAACTCGGCAGCCAAGACCTATTATATGTCAGGGGGAACGTTAACGTGTCCCATTGTATTTCGAGGCCCCAACGGAGCTGCCGCTCGGGTTGGGGCACAACATTCCCAGTGTTATGCCAGTTGGTATTCTCATTGTCCTGGATTAAAGGTAGTGGCCCCTTATGATTCGGTCAGTGCCAAGGGATTGTTAAAATCCGCCATTCGTGACCCAAACCCTGTGGTATTTTTGGAAAATGAACTCTTGTATGGCCGCAGCTTTCCTATGCCTGATTTAGCTGAGTCCCAGGAATTGATTCCCTTAGATAAAGCACGGGTTTTACGTCATGGGAAAGACATTACATTGGTAGGATTTTCTTTAATGGTAGACGTGTGCTTGCAGGCCGCAGAGATACTAGCTGCCAGGGGGATTGAGGCAGAAGTCATCGACTTATGTGCGTTGCGTCCTCTGGATTTTGAGACCATTCGGGTTTCCATTGAAAAAACCCATGCCTTAATTAGCGTGGAGGGAGGCTGGCCGCAGTGTGGCATTGGAGCAGAAATTCTTGCCCGTATTCATGAAGAAGCCTTTGATGAAATGGATGCACCCCCTGTGCGTATTACCGGGGTTGATGTGCCTTTGGCCTATGCGGCCAATTTGGAAGCCCTTTCTTTTCCGCAAGTGCAGCACGTATGTGAAGCGGTATATCGAACCCTTCCAGCATCTTTCAAACAGAGCAATAGATCCTTTTTGACATAAGGTCGTTTATTATATTAAAAGATTTTTCACCACTTGCTTTTTCTTGTTTTTTTACATAGTGTTGAAAGGAAAACACTATACAATTTGATTAAAAAGCAGAGAGGCTAAGATGTTAGATTTAAAGTGGATTCGTAATCACCCAAAAGCGTTAGATAGGGCATTGGAAAAGAGAGGGCTTCGTCCTTTGTCAGATCTTTTATTGCAACAAGATGCTTTACACAGAGAAGCCTTGAGCAAATTAGAACGTGTTCGAGCTCTTAAAAATACATTAGATGATGAAATTGCTCAGCGCAAAGCTAAGAAAATGGACTGTGAAGATTATTTTGCACGCGCAACCCTCTTGAAAAAAGAAGAAGGGGGTTATGCAGAAGACGTAAAATACTATTATGAAGAACTGTATAAGCATTTAAGTGAACTGCCTAATGTACCGGCTGAAGATGTTCCTGTTGCCACCGGAGAGCAAGGCAACATTGAAGTATTTCGCTATGGCATCCCAGCAGATAAAGCGTGGAGAAAAGATCATGTTGCCTTAGGCAGAATGCGAAAAGAATTGGATTTAGAGCAGGCTGCAAAAAATTCAGGAGCGCGTTTCGTGTACCTCAGTGGGGGCATTGCACGCTTAGAGCGGGCTTTGGGACAGTGGATGCTGGATATCCATACCCAAAAATTTGGCTATACTGAACTGTATGCCCCTCTTTTAATGAAAGAAGCTTCTTTTTTTGGTGCAGGTCAACTCCCTAAATTTCGAGATGATTTGTTTTGCACGACTACAGGTCTTTTTTTAATTCCTACGGCGGAAGTCCCCTTGTTAAACTGGGCACGTGACCGTATTTTTTTGCCTGAAGAGCTTCCACTCCGTCTCACAGCGTTAACGCCTTGTTTTCGATCGGAGGCCGGTTCTGCGGGACGTGATACCCATGGAATCTTGCGGCAACATCAATTTAATAAAGTTGAAATGTTTATTTTTTGTGCAGCTGAAGAGGCAGCGAAGCATCATGAAGCCATGACTTCTCAGGCTGAATATTTGTTACAGGCATTAGAACTGCCGTATCGAAAAATGCTTTTGTGTTCTGGGGATATGGGCCATGCTGCACAAAAAACCTATGATTTAGAGGTCTGGATTCCCAGTGAGCAGACCTATCGAGAAATTTCCAGCTGTTCGGATTGTGGCGCGTATCAGGCACGTCGGATTCAAGCGAAAGTCCGTGGCATCCATGGGGAACTGGATTATGTGCATACGTTAAATGGTTCAGGGTTGCCTACAGGGAGAGCATTGCTGGCCATTTTAGAGCAGTATCAATGTGAGGATGGGAATGTAACCATTCCAATGGTTTTGCGTCCTTATATGGGGGGAAATTCTTCTTTGAATGGAGTCTGTAGTGGCTAGAGTTCATTATCTTATGATAAGCGGTGGTGTTTCTTGTTTTGATTTCGTGCCTTTTCGAGGGTATCGCTTTCTTTTTCTGTTGGGTATTTTTCTGGCACAATGTACCGTGCAGGGACCAAGAGAGATCATCGTCCTTCAACCAGGGCAAGTTTTTGTGGAAAAAGGGGAAACCATTTACTCTGTAGCACAAAAATATCATGTTCCTGTTCGGGATATTATTTCCAAAAATGGATTATCTTTTCCATTTCTTTTGCGCGAGGGGCAAATTCTTTTGTTGCCAAATAAATCCAATGCAAAGAAAAATCAGGCTCAAAAACGTGCTGCTCCTGGCCCACATCTTATACCTCAGCGCGATGCTGCAGAGCTTCCAAAAGACATTGAGTGGACGGATTTAGGGTCAGGGAGCAAAAAGGAAGAGACCTCTAGTGATGTATCACAGCAAGAAACCTTAGATCCTCAGTTGCTAGAAGAGGCACGAAAAGAAGCCTTGCATGAGGCAGAGCATAAAGCAGCTAAACAAACGAAAGATGAAAAAGCATCCATAGAAAAACCTGTTTCCAAGCCAAAACCTTTAAAAAATGATGGGGTGATGTCCTTTTCTTCGCCTGTTTCTGGGCGTATTGTGCGTGGATTTGGCCATTCTGGAAGCAAAAAGTCTCATGGGATTTATTTTGAGGCTCCTACTCAAGCCCCTATTTGTGCTGCACATGAAGGCCAAATCCTTTTTGTTGGAGATGAATTAGAAAAAGGACAACACATTGTAGTGATCCAGCATGCCAATGGTTGGTTAAGTGCTTATGCTCCCCTTAAAATTAAGATTAAGCAGGGACAAAAGGTGAAAAAAGGAGATATAATAGGGGAATCAACGGGAAAAGAAGTGTATTTTGAACTGCGGAAAGATCGAAAGGTGGTTAATCCTTCACTTTATTTGCATTGATTTTACTCAATTTTTTATAAAGGAGTCATTGGCATGGGAAACAATTTATATGCAATATTAAACCAAATTTTCCCCTTAATCATGGTTGCTCTTGTGCTTTATTTTGTTGCATTGAGACCTCAGCAGCAAAAGATTAAACGTCATCAAGAACTTCTAAAGGCATTAAAGCGGGGAGATCGTGTTGTGACCTCAGGGGGATTGGTGGGCATTATCGATCGCGTTACAGAAGGAGAAGCACATGTAACTGTAGCCCCCAATGTCATCGTCACGGTGTTAAAGCCTATGATTACAGAGGTGCTTTCAGATCACAAGAAACATGAAGCTTTGGAAGATCCAGCAAAAGAAGTCCCTTTAAAATCTAAGAAATCAAAGGCAGCAGAGTAGTTGCCTTTGGGTATTCTTGCAATGCTTTGAGATAAGACAAAGGTGAATCATTAAAAAAGATACAACGAAAAAACATGGGGGAGCCTATAGCTTCCTTCCTGTTTTGAAAAGCCTAATGATTTAAACTCTAGGGCTTGCTATCAAGATAGAGGCTCTGGAGTACGCGGGCTTGATTTTAGATTTTAAGCATCTGCTGAAATCTGTTGATATAAAGCAGCTCGTTTCATTTTTTAGGGGAAATACTTTCCATGGATGGTCTCTCTCTCATCAAATTGAAAGGCCTAGCCTAACTTTAAATATATTGAAAAGCTAGATGATTCCGAAATTCTATGCAAACACAATCAAGATATGCTTTGCGTTGTGCCCCATGAGGAAGCATAAAAGATTTTTAGGCCAAGCGTGGTATCTCGCTTTTACTGCAAAGCATAATCGACTGTTTTGAGGCTGTTGTTTATAGCTATCGTGCCTGGATTTCATGGAGATAAATGTTAACGAAGTATGGGTAGCAAAAACGAATTATTAAAAAATCAATAGCACGTAAATCCTTATCTAATACCTTGCTGTATCTTTTGGTCTAGCGCTTAACGCTTGCGATATGGTATTTTGTAAGGGTCGCATTCTACCAACAATGTTTCGGCTTTTCTGATAGCTTTATAGCTTGCGCACCGCATTAAAATACATCCAAGCGATGGAATTTTTTCATGCTAGGACTAAAAAACTCTTTTATAGGAAGCGCTTTTTCAAGGTGTTTATTTTTTTATAATTTACTCACTAAATCTACTTTTTAAATTTAAATAAAAGCGTTTTATTCATTGAATAAATTCAATGAAATGTTCAAATAATTGCTGTTCACTGATCATGGCATGTTCTTCTTAGCTTATTTATTATTCACTTATTGATTTTTTCAAGATGCGTCTTTAACGGACTTTCCTTCAGTTCCAGACCAATGGCTAATGTCTTTCTATCAAAAAAAACTTTTATAAAATTTAATATTTCACATTTATTATATTCGATAATTTTTTGAACAATATTATCTTTTTGTTCTATTTGAGGTTTAAATTTAAATTTTTGCAATTATTATTTAAAATTATGTATTTGCCTTGCGATGCTTTTTTCTTTTTCATCAGCATTGATTTTAAAGGGTTTGCTCTTAAACTCTTCTTCTCTACTTGCCATAGCGGGAGCTAAGCCTACAATCAAGATGTGCCACATCAATGACATTTTCATTTATATAAATTTATTTTTAAAAAATTAAAATTCATGTTCATTTATTTTTTAATAAAAACAAAATATTTTTAACTTTTACATGTATGTTGCAAAAGAGAACACCTTCACAAGCACACAGTGACATGCAACTAGAACCATGCTATGCTCTAACTGAGGCGGTCGTGGCGGAATGGTAGACGCGCAGCGTTGAGGTCGCTGTGGACGATTAGTCCGTGGAAGTTCGAGTCTTCTCGACCGCACGTAAAATGAGGATTCATCATCTTTTGTACTATTTTGCATAATGAAAATCCTTAAAAAAGGCGACCTAGACTTAGCCTAATGATTTAGGGATAGAGTGTGTTTTTTTTTACGACGTACTGGACATGGCTTCCGTTTTTGGGCGCACTGGGTGAGCGCATTGGAGTTCGTGCAAAAAGCACACGTCAAGCCTTCCTTATGCCATGGACATTGGGAGGAACGATCCTATTAGGAAGTTACAGCTTATTTTGGCATCCAAACTTAATTTTAGATCCTTATAGACATTTCAAGCAAGAAACATTTTGGATCAGTCTGGTTTGGTCTTCTTTTGTACTGATCAGTGCAACCCTAGAAAAACAAGAAGCTGGAAAGGGCTTGTTATGTCTAGGATTAGCCATCATTGCTTTGACAAGTCATTGGCTCTATTGGACTTTGGGGATCTTAGAACTGCTTTTTGTTTCTTTTTTTCTAGGGATGTCTATCATTCCAAAAGCATGGTACGTGCGTCATGTGCTTTCTTCATTGTGTTTGGCCCTGTTTATAGGTCAGAAAGAGGTGAAGATTCCCCTTGAAATGCTCTATTGGAGAGAAGAATGGCTTATGGCCATAGCGTTGGGGGCTTATTTACCATTGTGGCCGTGGCATAGAGCCTGGTGTTTGCTTTTTCTGAGGGTTTCTCTCTTGGAAAAAGGTTTGTTGGGGATCTTTCTGCCCATGGTCATGGGGTTCCTTGCCTTGCAGCATGCCTTTTTGCCTTGGGAAATGGCCATTTATCGCTTGCTTTGGGGATTGCCGTTGATCATGCAGCGTTCTTTTTCTTGGCCCTTATTCTGGATCTTGTGCAATGGCGCATTGGGAATAGGATTTCCTTCTTTCAGCATCTTAGTGTTTTTTTGGAGTAATGCCACAGTGATTTTAATGGCATCATTCCTATTGGATCAGCCTGCCCCAGGCTATGGATCGGGTCAAGGCGGAAAACTGGCTTTAGGAATAGCTGTGGCCTTACAGGCTTGGAGCACAGTTTTGTTTCTTCCTTTTGCTTTATCTGCTGTATCGATTTTTGCTTATGGGATATTGGCTTTTTGGGTGCTAAGAAAAAAAGATTCTTTTATGTCATGGCCTTACAACCTAGGGTTATGGCTATGGAATGGAATGTTAGCTGGATATTATGCCTTTTTCTAGGACTTCTTTTTCTAAAGGCATGGACGCAGAGCATCGCGCAAAGGCTTTTTTGGAAAAAAAGGGTTATCGTTGTGCGGCGCATCGCTATAAAACCCGTGACGGTGAAATTGACCTGATTGTAGAAAAGGATGGAATCCTTGTCTTTGTCGAGGTCAAAAGCAGAGCTTCTTTTAGAGAGGGGTTGTTTTCTCTTTTTCCGAGACAATGTCGGCGCATCCTCAATGCAGCCCATTGTTTTTTGCAAACCCAAGAAACATCTTGGCAAGCAATGCGCTTTGATCTTGTCATCGTAAAAACCTCGAGTGAAATCATGCACCTTGAAAATATCATCACCCTATGATAAATTTTAGGGGGAAAAAACATAAAAAATGAAAACCATGCAACTAGAAAAAAAGGGTTTTTTTTTACACTGCATGGAATATATCACCTCTTTGTTTTGGGTAGCATTTTTTACTTTTGTTGCATCAGCTATAAGCACTGCGCTGGTGACGCAATACCCTGATAAACTTCTTTACGCACAATCTACTAGCCTACATTCTTCTCAATGGCCTCTATGGTCTTGCTTTGGGGTGTTTAAACCTGAAGTTCGGGTGAATGAAAAAGATTTAGGCTTATTTATTTCGGATAAAGCGTATCAAAGTGCTTTTTTTGCTAAAAATCAAGACGGTTTTTCTGAAGGAGTCCAAGAAAAAATAAAAGAACAAAGACAATTTCGAAAAAAAGAATTCATGCGTGATTTTAAAAAAGATTTTTTTATTCAGTTTATTGGAACATTTTCAGTGGTCATGGTTCTGTGCTTATCGTATTTCCCTACACGTTTTGTCACAAGGCAAGTATTGCGACGCTTTGGATCTTCAGAACGTGTTTCAAGCGTGCTCCATCCTGCATTGTTGCAAATGACGGGGGCTATATTGCTTTTTTTCTCCCTTATTGGTTTGTCTATTTTTGTCCATAATGAAGTCAAAGATCGATTGATTCCCTACGTCTTTCCATCCCAAGAGACTTTAGAAATCAACACCCATAAGGATGAATGGTATACATTAGAGCAAGTTAAACGTCTGGACATTCTTAGAAATCACCGTGCAGAACAGAGATCGCAAGGGCTCTACTCTGGATTGCTTTTTGTGTTAGGCGCTTTGCTTTTGCGTTCTTCTCGCATTAAAAAACCTGCAGATTGCGTGACATCTGCATCTGTTTAGAGACTTTAAGCATAGATTCTCTTGACGTAATAAAAAAATAAGGGTCATAATAGAAGGGTAGGTTCGGGGGTGTAGCTCAGTTGGTTAGAGTGCCAGCCTGTCACGCCGGAGGTCGCGGGTTCGAGTCCCGTCACCCCCGCCACAAAAGGCAATGGGGAGAATCTAGAATGGGACTTAGTTTTTCACATCTTATTCTTGTTCTTTTGGTGGTCCTCGTGGTCTTTGGGACCAGGCGTGTACCTGAGATCATGAAAGATTTAGCCAAAGGCTATCGCGCTTTTACCGATGGACTGCAATCTAAAGACGAAAAAGAAAGTCTGGATCGTAAAGCTATTACTGGCACAATAAAAAAGGATTATACAAAAAACTCCACTTCTAAAAAAGCCAAAAAGTCAAAGGTTCCACGCGCATGATGGGAACCCTTGAATGTATTCTCTTTTTTCTTCTAGCTTTTATTCTAATTGGACCTAAAGATTTTCCAAAGCTGATGTTCAAAGTAGGAGATTCCTGGCGTCGCATGAAGCAAATGGGATCTACATTTATTCGACAGATGGAAGATATGTCAGAGGAGATTCCTCCTGAAAAAGATCCTCCATCTTGATGGGATTATGGTGCCTGTTTTTAAGTATGGTAAAGGCCTATCTTCTTGAGAGATAAAATAATGAAACATCACCCCTCTCCTCGTCTTCCGCTTTATGTGCATCTTTTAGAGCTTCGCCAACGCCTTATCGTTTGTCTTGCAGGATTTTTCCTTGCTTTTGTGATAAGTTATATGGTTTCAGACCATATCTTAAATTTTTTAGCTAAACCTTTAACGACTCTTTTTGCACATCAAGAAGGACGACGATTTATTTATACCAGCCTTACCGAAGCCTTTGTCACTTATCTTCAAGCTGCTCTTTTCGGAGCGTGCATCGTCTCTATTCCTCTTTGGATTTTTCATCTTTGGCGATTTGTTTCTCCTGCTTTTTCAGTGCAGGATCGCAGATGGATGCGCTATGGATTCGGTGCCATTCCCCTCCTTTTTTTAGCTGGGGTTTTATGTGCCTATTATGGCGTATGTCCTCTTGCCTGGAAATTTTTTCTAAGCTTTGAATCTAAGCAGCTTTCCATTCCCCTGCATTTTGAAGCCAAGATCGGAGAATATTTAGGGTTAACCTTGCGGTTAATGCTTGTATTTGGATTTGGATTTCAGTTGCCAGTGTTATTAATGGCCCTTGTGGGATTGGGCATCGTTTCTGTTGAACGGCTTAAGCAGGGCAGGAAAATAGCATTTTTGGGGATTACTTTCATTGCAGCCCTTATAACGCCCCCTGACTTAATCAGCCCCCTTTGTCTTATGGTGCCTCTTTATGGTCTTTATGAAGGGGCTCTTTTGGCGTGTTCTTGGGTTAAAAAAGATATTTCTGCATAAAAAACAGAGATGACCTATCATTTATTTATCTTTTGTTAATATTTGAGTGTTTATAATCAGGGAAGGAAAGATGAACAAATCGTAAACGTGACTATCCGCGCCTTTTCTTTTCGCGAAACACAGCTTTTGTTGTCCCAGATGCTCCATGATCTTATTTCTCCATTTAGCTCCCTTTCAGCGGGCTTAGATTTTGCCATGGAAGGAAAGGGGCAAGGAGAAATGGAAGAGCTCATTCGACGTTCTAAAATGCAAATGAAGACACAATTGATGCTTTTTCGATTGTTATTTAGCTATGGCGAAGATGTGATGGAAGCAGATCTCTCTGTTTTGCATACTTATGGAAAGGTTGCAGGGATTCGTTTTGAAGGAACGTTTTTGGGGCCCAATAAAGTGGCCATTGGATTAGGCTTTTGGATGACTCAGCAAGTTCGTGATCGCTCAGGCAGTTTGCTTTCTTTTCAGGGTCAAGAAGCGCGTTTGCAGACGCCTGCATTGCGCCTTTCTTCCAGAGAAGATGAGATTCTTCAAAACGGTCTTGAAGCCCTTTTACCTCAAGAGAGTTATGCCTCTTATCTCTATCATTTACTGCAAGAACAGCATAAACAGGCTGTGGTTAAGAGAACCAATGGGCACCTTAGCGTATCACTTGCATCCTGTGGCTAAGGCATGATAAAGACCCATCTAGATGCTAAAAATGAAGACATCATGCAAGAATCATGTGAAGGGATTGTCAGATTCTAAGCATCAAGATACCCTTATTTTATAATGCTTTAGAGATCGTGCATGATTTTTCCTGACCTAAAAATGCGCCTTAGGACCTCTGGGATCCTGCTGGGTCTTGTCATGGTGTTTTTGACTCTTAGTGCCTTTATTCCCCTGGGCTTTCTTTTGGGAATAGGGCTTATAGGTTCAGCGTGGATTGTCATGCGAGAATGGTGGGAACTGGCTAAGCCTTATCCCAAATGGAGAATCATAGGGATTTTAGGGCTTGGTTTTGGCTTTTCAGCCTTTTTTTGGCTCTTTCAAAAAACAGGTTGGCGTGGCGTTCTCTATGTAATTTCCATAGCTATTTTTACCGATATTTTTGCCTACCTTGGGGGGAATTTTTTGGGCGGCCCAAAATTATGTCCTTGGATAAGCCCAAACAAAACCTGGTCAGGAGCCTTGGTTAGTCTTATCATTTCTTCTTTTCTAGGAACCTTACTGGCATCCACGATGTGGCCATCTGTGTTGGAATATGCCCTTTTTGGGATGTCTTTGGTGCTTTGTTTTGCCGCACAAGGAGGAGATTGGTTAGAATCTTGGATTAAACGCAGGTGTTGTGTTAAAGATGTCAGCACCTTGTTGCCTGGACATGGCGGGGCCTTGGATCGTATAGACAGTTGGCTTATGGCCGCTTGTATTGCTTTGGCCTTGCCTATTCCTTCCTTTTATCAGATTCCCACTGTGTATCAAACGTGGATAGATAAAAAAGGAAATATTCAAAAAGGTCTTGTACGAGAAACCTTAAAAGATCTTTTTCAGTTAAGCCATCTATCTTTACCCAATACCTGGCATATTGACGAAGTAACCCGTTGTGTTCAGGGCAATAAATCTTGTCCAGCATGGTTCCTACCAGGTGAGCGATGGAATATGCACAATTCTAAAATTTCTTCCGCCAAGCAAGCAAGGGCGGTTCTTGAGGGTTGCAATAAACTTTTGTATTTATCGACTGGAAAAAAACCACAGGGCACCTCATATCAACAGGTTTTTATCATGGGAACAACGGTAGAGCGGTTTGCAAAGCAACTTGATTTTTTAAACAAACATCGCAAATCATTGGCCTCTGTGCGTGCCATTTATATCCTGACGGGAGAGCGAGCTCTAGAGCAGCACGAACGCGCTTTTTTGAAAACATTACCCATCCTTTCTCATAAAGCATTTGCCTCTAATAAAAAAGGCTATTGCATTCCATCTGCTTCTGAAATCAGCGATGAGAGCGATGCTATGGCCTATCTGTTTGCCTGTCTAGCTGATCCTTCTTATCAAAAAAAAGCAGTTTTGATGCAAGGAGAAAAAGATGTCAAGCGAGGAAGAGCTACGACAGCCACAACGGTTAAAGCCTGGTTAAATGGGTATAAAAAAGAATTTTCTTCCATTCCCATTCTTTTGATCAGCAATGCCCCCTTTATAGAGTATCAAACGCAGGTGACAAAAAATCTCTTTGGCCATAACAAGTTGTCTGTGGAAGGAGTGGGGGCGGCTTGGCCAGAGTATGCTAGATTAAATTGTTTATCTTCTGATGCCTTGATTCACGCAGCATCTGTAGGGCTGGATACGTTGTCGCGTTTGTTATATGAGTTGCAGAAGGCCCATAAAATTTTAGAGCATGGGGCGCATTGATATGGGTTCTCTTGCAGACCTCAAGGCGCTTTTGCATCAACATGGGCTTGCCCCTTGTCGCGCTAAGGGGCAAAATTTTCTTTTTCCCGAATCCATTCAACGTCGTATTGTCCAGCAGATTGGGGCTGTTCCCCCTATGATTCTTGAAATAGGGCCGGGTCTTGGGGGCCTAACCCAAGCATTACGTGCAGAGTATCCCGACTCTTCCCTTATTTTGATGGAAAAAGATGTGCGCTTTGCAGAGATTCTCGCCCAGCGCATTCCCAACAGCACCCTTATTTTAGGCGATGCACTGGCGTTAGATTGGATGCCCTATGAGGGCGCCACGCTCATAGGCAATCTTCCATACAATGTCAGCGTTCCTTTGGTATTACGTTATGTGCGCCATGCTGATCTTTTTCCCCAAGCCATCTTTATGTTTCAACGTGAAGTAGGTCAACGTATCATGGCGTTGCCCAAAAGCAAGGCTTATGGTCGTCTTTCAGTCATGATTCAAGCCTATACAAAAGTTTCAAAAGTCATGGACCTTCCATCTTCGGTATTTTGGCCAAAACCAGCGGTGGATTCCATGCTGTTACAATTTCATCGTTTGGACCCCATGAACACACTTGCTTTTTCTGATTTGGAACCTGTTGTGGCAGCTGCGTTTCAACATCGACGTAAAATGATGACCTATGGTCTTGCCTCCCTTGGCATTCCTCTTGAAGAGGCTCCTTTTCAGTTACGCGTGCGTGCAGAAGAAGTTTCGGTTCCTGAGTTCATTCGCCTGGCCCAGTGGGTCAAAACGGTTCGTTAAAGGAGAGAAAACACCATGTGGTCCAAAATAAAAACAGGGTTAACAAAAACCTCTCAGCACTTCAAACAAGCGCTAAGCAGCTTGGGATTTGGGTCAGGATCTCTTTCTTTAGATCAGCAGGAATCCCTAGAAGAATTGTTGCTGATGGCTGATTTTGGTCCTCAAGTCACTTTAGATCTGATGCGTTTTTTGAAAAAACAGAAGGAATTGGGAGACGAAAAAGCTGTACGTTTGGCTTTGGCACATCACATTACATCCATTCTCTTGCCCTACGAAAAAGAGTTGCTTCCACCTCGTGCACTTTTGGTCCTTGGGGTCAACGGATCAGGGAAAACCACAACCCTTGGAAAATTAGCCATTCAATGGAGTCATGAAGGTCATGCCATTCATTTGATAGCAGCTGATACCTTTCGTGCAGCGGCCATAGAGCAACTAGACCTTTGGAGGAGCAAGGGAGGACAAAGACATAGAGCTATTGCCATAACCATGCCTGAACCTGGCAAAGAATCCAGTGCAGCAACGCTGGTGGTGCAAGGATTTCAGAGAGCTGCGCCAGAAGAATGCGTTCTTATTGATACAGCGGGGCGTCTTCCCAACAAAGTTGGCCTGATGGATGAGCTTGTAAAGGTGTACACCATGATGACACGTTTTGTAGCCCCTGAAAGGTGTGAAGTCATTTTGATTCTGGATGCAACGTTGGGGCAACATGCTTTGACTCAAGTGGAGATGTTCCAGAAAAAACTTCCCCTTACGGGATTAATTTTAAATAAAATGGATGGAACGGCAAAAGGGGGCATTCTTCTGCATCTTGCTCAAAAGTATAAAATACCCATCGTTGGTTTAGGGATAGGCGAAAATGCCACCGATTTTTGTCCTTTTCAAGCACAAGCTTTTGCTTTTAATATCATGGGGCTAGATGCTCCTAAACCTTAGGTGATTCAGACGCGTTTGTATTGACAAAAGCAAGGCACCTCTTGCCCTGTAACACCCTCTAAAAAATTTTATTGGATAATAAGATACCATTCTATTTTATAAAGGGGAAATAATGGAGAAAATTTCCCTTTTATAAATTGAATACGGCTTCTGTAACCTGTTGAAGGCTTATGCCTTGAGGGAGTTTTCCCTTTAATAATTCTAAAATATCAGAAGGAGTCTTTATGCGGTCTTCTTTGGATAATTGGGTATTCACCCATTCTGTAGCCGACGTTGCATGGGATATAGAAGAAGAAACAAAGATCGCTAACAGAGCCCCTCCCATGATCCTAAATCGCATGTGCATATCAGCACCCTGTTCTGTTTCATCTCCTGATCTTACTATAAAATAGTTACATAAAAGTTTTTACGGATCTTTTTGCGATATTGCATAATAAAGATGATAATAATATAGTATTTGCTTTT
>CANGUX010000009.1 GCA_947457385.1 Holosporales bacterium | reverse complement strand
TATAGTGAGACATCGATCCTAAAAAAGGACCCTTTGTATGTATGCTGTCTTTGAAACAGGCGGAAAGCAATACCGAGCCATAAAAGGAGCTACGGTGCGTATCGAAAAACTTCCATACGTCGAGGGAGAATCTCTGGAATGGAAGGGATTTTGTTTTTCTGAAGAAGCAGGCATGCAAAACGTTGTAATCAAAGCAGAACCTTTAGGTGTTTTTAGAGAGCCTAAGGTGCTTATTTTCAAAAAAACACAAAGACATACCTACCGACGCAAGCAAGGACATCGCCAAAATTTGCTATGGGCAAAAATCCAAGACATTTCCATTGAGGATTGAGTGTAACGTTCGATAGCAGGAGAAAGAGATGGCACAAAAGAAAGCGGGAGGAAGTTCGCGTAACGGAAGAGATTCAGCTGGAAGACGTCTGGGGGTAAAGCGCTCTGACGGTCAAGCAGTCCTTCCAGGTCATATTTTAGTGCGTCAGAGAGGAACAAAATTTTTTCCTGGAGCCAATGTAGGCATGGGACGAGATCACACTCTGTTTGCGCTTTCCGAGGGGAAAGTCCATTTCATTTCACGTGGTAAGAAGAAACTCATTTCTGTGGCTTAATTTGCATTGGGTTGCATTTGATAGACTTGTTCAGCCAGTCTCATATGGGATACATCGAAAAGGCAATCAATCAACGCTTCATATGGGATCTTTATAACGCTTTGCACCAGAATTCATGCCCTTTCACAGGGGGCTCGCCTATGGCGCAAGATTTGACTTCTTCCATAAACGCTTTGACAGAAACGCCACATTGTCTTCCGACAACATAATAAGCATTTTATGCAAGGCAGCAGAAGCCTATTCTCCCAATAAAGCACCTTTATCACGCATCCCATCAAAAATCCTCTTTTATGTGGCCAAACTTATGTCATGCTAGAGACATGCTAGAGACGCCTCTGTGTTTATAGGGGAGTCATGAACGACTTGGATGATCAAAGAAGCTGAGGATTTGAGAGCGATGTAGAGTCTTCATCCAGTTGGCTTAAGGTTCTATGACATATGTATTTCAGACTCCATCCTGCTAGGTGGGCCACCTCCACTCTTTTTTTGCACAAGATCTGGAGCTCCTTTCCCCCATCATTGCTTATACACCATCGGAGCCATTGGCCTGAGCAAGACATTTTTTCATATAACGATGATCACCTGGGAGAAACTGTGTTATAGAAACAAAACGCTCAGATTTATGATGATAAACTATCGTATTGTTCATTGAAAGCATGCAAAAGGGCTTCCTACCGTTTATCCCATGCATTTTTTTATTCTGAATCCATTGTTTCATAGTGGCTCAAAATTTCTCTATGGGGTTTAAGTCTGGGAATAAAATGAAACAACATTTTACAGATTCTATGATGCTTGTATTTTCTTAGATTGATGAAACGCTGAATGAGCCATCATGACAACTTGACCTGGCTTGCGTTCCTTTAGGTCCGTATTGCATGGTCCCTTACACCATCGGCGCTATTGATTTTTTATAAACGCAGCTATAGTACGGGTTCTTTGTTTCTATTGAGCGTTTTTTTTACCTTGCAGCCATTGACCTTGCTCTTTGCAAAGGGTTATGTCAATCCCACTTTTCTCAATATAGACAAGTTTTTTTGAATTCCATATCTTTTTTAACTTCTTCCTATCATCTCGTTTTTTTTTCAGATAGGGAAAAGCTTTTTTATGGCTAACACCAAATCGTCTTAACCCATATCTTGCACTGCTCGCGCTTATAGCCAATGCACGACCCATTTCTTCTGAAGTCGCGTTGAGATTGTTTGCGATGTGTTAGATAAACTTTTTTTAATCTTGGGCGCTGCCCCTAAATGCCTTCTCGCGCAGCAAGACACTAAGGTGGTTCTCCTCATACATATTACCCATTTGAGTTTTTTCCAGTGATGAAAAACTACATTACCTCATTACCGACTAGCGCTCTTTCATGAAACATGGCCTACACACGCTTCAAAATCCTACGATTCGCCCTTTTTTAGAGAAAAGTCTTTTGTTTCACAGGCCTATTCCCTTAAAAGATCGTTGATGGCTGTTTTTTTGCGCGTTGTGGCATCGACTTGCTTTAAAATAACGGCACAAGCCAAAGAAACTGCACCCGCAAAAGGCGCGTAACTCCCAGGCACAACCACAGAATAAGCTGGAACATGACCATAGGAGATCGCCCCAGAGTCTCTGCGAATCAATTTTGTGCTGGCGCTTAAAATAACACCTGCACCTAAAACAGCTCCTTTTTCAATATGTACCCCTTCAAGGATATGACTCCCTGCGCCAATAAATACATGATCTTCGATGATGACAGGGGCAGCTTGAAGGGGCTCTAACACACCACCGAGTGTCACATTCGCCCCAATATGGCATTGTTCCCCTATAAACACGCCTGATCCTACCGTCACGCCTGAATCGATCATCGTCCCACCTCGAATATGGGCCCCAATATTCACAAAAGAAGGCATGATAATGCTGGAGGGGCCTAAATAGACTCCTCGCCTAACCCATGATCCTGGGACTTGACGAATAGAAGGGGCAAAATCTCGAGGACGCAAGGGGATTTTATCCCACCATATCTCTCCCATGGCTTTTGAAGCTTTTAAACGAAACACTAAAAGAATGGCTTTTTTGACCCATTCATGGATTTGCCAAGATGCATCTTGATGGGTGACCAAAGCAATGTCCCCTGTTTCTAATGCAATCAGAACCTCTTCTAAAATAGGCTTTAATGCTGTTGGATCCTTAGGGCTTTCCCAAAAAGATTCAATGCGCTCTTTGTAATGGTTATAAGACTTCGACATTGTTGCCTCTCTTTTTAAAAGATTTCCATAAAATATTCCATTGACGTTTGGAAAGAATCCTAAAATAGCTAAAGCATGCAAAAAGGAGTAACGTTCCTAAAGTCAAAAACCCTGAAAGCAGCCCTAATTGTTGAGGCAAAGAGCATGCCCTAAAAGCAGGAAGAATGGCTTGCAAAGCACAAAGCAAAGCCCCTGAAATGACGCAAGACAATACAATGCGCCATAAAAATCGCCGCAACGCTTTGGACACCGTCCATCCGTGTTTTTGCTGGATGACAAAAAGCAGAAAAAGCGTGCTCCCCCATGCAGCCAGCGCCATGGCCAGTGCTAATCCTACATGTTCTAGCCAACGGATTAAAAGCACGCTTAGTACGATATCGAGAACGACCATGAGTACACTGGCCTGCAAGGGATATTTGGGCTGACCTTGTGCAAAAAATCGTGTGGTGATAATTTTATTGGCTATGTGGGCTGGGATGCCCAAACTAAAAGCCATAACGGTTTTTCCAATCTCTATGACTTGCAATGCGTTGATTTTTCCATGTCCAAACAACAGGTCAATCATGGGAAAGGCCAACACCAACAGAAACATTGTTGCAGGTAAGGCTGTAAAGGCTGCAAAGCGAAAGGCATAATTTTGTGTTTTATTGGCTTTTGCAAGCTGGCCTTCTCTGAGATATTTGGATAAAAGAGGCAAGAGAATAGAACTTAAAGAAACCCCCACAATGCTGTAAGGCAGTTGATTCAAGCGATCGGCATAATATAAATAAGAAAGCCCGCCTTTGGCCAACATGGATCCCAAATAAAATCCCACCAACATATTCAATTGAAGGGCCCCAACACTTAACAAATTAGGGAAAAAATGGCAAAAAAATTGACGAATTTCAGGGGTAAGTCTGGGCCAACGTGGCCGGATATCATAGCCATAGTACATGCAAGAGGCTAACAGGCAGCCACATTGAAGAACCCCAGAGGCCAATACCGTCCAAGAAAACAAAACGCCATAGGATTGAGAGTAAAAAGAGAGGACACCTGCACACAGCACAACAAAACCATTGCCAACGGCATGAGAAGCAGAATACAAAGAAAAATGGCCATAGGCATTTAGAATGCTCCCAAAAAAGGACGTCAAACAAATAAAGAACACATAGGGAAACGTAATGCGCCCCAACTGAATGACCAAAGCCAAAGTCTCTGGTTTTTTAGAAAGGCCCCCAAAAACAAACGCACTGATTTGAGGAAAGAAAATCTCGACCCCTACGACGAGCCCAATTAACATCATGCCCAATAGAGATAAAATCATACCGGAAAAGGCAGGATCCCGCTTTAGTTTTGTATATAAAGGCAAAAAACTAACGTGGAAGGCACCTTCTGCAAAAATACGACGAAAGAATCCTGGGAATTTAATGGCTAACGCCATGGCATCGCTTAGAATGCTTACCCCTATAAGGTTGGCCATCAAAAGATCGCGCAAATATCCTGTAATGCGGCTAAGGATTGTGAATCCTCCAATGGAAGAAACGGACCTTAAAAAATTCATTAGGACAATGAAACCATTTGATTCCCTACAGTGGCATATTTGTTTTTTCTGGTAAAGATGCCATCAGAGAATTTCAGTATTAGAATCGTTTTTCTTAAAGGATCGCCATAACACCGCACGCTGACGTTTAGAAAGAATCTTGTAATAGGAAAAAAGGCTCAAAAGAAGCCCTATTCCCCCCGCTAAAAAACACAAAAGCAATCCCAATTGAGACCAAAAAGAAAAGCTAGGAAAGGGCGGGAGCAAAAGCTGAATCCCTACAAGGATCCCGCCTGTTTGGATACATGCGCTTGCTGCACGACGTAAAAAACGTCTTAACGGTTTTGAAAACACCCTAGCTTCTTCTTGAAAAAGGCGGAACACCAGAAAAGCCACGCCTCCCCATGCCCCAAGAGTCATAGCGCAAGCAAGCCCTAAATGTTCCAAAGATCGAAGCAAAAGAAGACTTAGTGCCACATCTATGGTAATGACAACCAAGCTGGCTTGAAAAGGCACCTTGGGTTTCCCAGAAGCAAAAAACCGTGTATTAATGATTTTTGTCATGACATGGGCAGGAAGGGCTAAACTGAAAATCGTCACCGTTTTCGCAATTTCCAGGACCTGAAGCTCCGTAATACGTGTCCCATGACCAAAAAGCACAAACATCAAGGGCACCGCTATGGTACAAAGAAACATCGTCGCTGGCATGGTGGTAAAGGCAGCAAACCGAAAAGCATATCCCTGTGTTTTGTTGGCTTTTAATAGATCTCCGTCCCTAAGCTGTTTGGCTAACATGGGAAGAAGAATCGAACTGAGGGAAATGCCCACGATGCTATAGGGAAGAGTGTTAAAACGATCAGCATAATGCAAATAACTAAAGCCCCCTTTTGGAAGGTGAGAGGCCAAATAAAGACTGATCATGACATTGACCTGAACGGTACCCACCCCCAACAAACTGGGTCCAAATTTACCAAAAAATTGCTTTACGTTTGTGCTTAAAGGCCAACCAGGCCAACGGGGGCGTACATCATAGCCATAGTAAAGACAAGTCAAAACAAGACAAATGCATTGAATGATTCCTGAAACAACAATGGACCAAGCATAAATGGCCCCGTTGTTTTGACTGTAAAAAGAAAAAAATAAAATACTTATAATGACAAAACTATTGCCAATGGCGTGAGAGGCCGCATACATAGAAAAACGTCCATGCGCATTTAAAATGCTTCCAAAAAAAGAGGCAATGCTAATAAAGAACACATAGGGAAATGTAATGCGCCCCAATTGAATAGAAAGAACTAAGGTATTAGGTTTTGCATTGCCTCCGAAAAAAGCACTTAAAGCCGGAAATTGAAACTCCACCAAGGCCACCAACGTTCCCAACATCATGATCAACAAAGATAAAATCATGCCTGAAAAAAGGGGATCGTTTTTAAATTTGGTATATAAGGGCAAAAAACTAGAATGAAAGGCGCCTTCTGCAAACAATCGACGAAAAAGAGAAGGAAACCGTAAGGCAAATGCCATGGCATCGCTTAAGGCTCCTACGCCTAAAAAGTGAGCCATTAAAAGATCACGACCATAACCTGTGAGGCGATTCAGAATGGTTAGTCCACCAATGGAAGAAACAGATCGAAGAAAATTCAAAGTGCTTGCCTAGTCACTGTTCTCAAGGATTCTATTGTTGCATTTTTATAGCAAAAATACAATAATTTTATAAAACTATTTTTTGCAACATTGAAAAAGTTCTTTGACTATATCGAAAACAATTCTACAATTCTTTTTTACCTTTTCATAGAAGGAAATAGGGTATATTTAATGCCAACTAGGCCAGAAAACTGCTTTAAATTCACGCGCATCCCAAGGGATTCACGAAAACGTCCACGCTTGAAAAAGACGCTCCCCATCCCTTCTAAAGTCACGGAAAGTTGATTGTAAATAGGAAAGTCTAAACCAAGGACACAGGTCAATCCAATCAGGGACGTTTTAAGGCTTTCTGAAGACGATTTAGAAAGCTCTCGATCTCCTGCTGCACCATACGTTCCATCGAGCGTGTTAGAAGCGATCAAAAACGTTGTATCTGCAATAGGAGAAAGCCCATCTTGACTCGCTAGCGTCTGCTGGGGCAATGTCACAAACTTTAAAGGTAAAACAGGTATCGTTACGTCTGCTTTCGGAGATTTAAATCCAGATGTATCTGTAAAACTGTTTTTAGGAACTTGAATAAAATTCTGATCTTTATCTTTTTCAACAAGAAAAGTCGTATATGCAGATTCTTCCGTAGGAGAAGTTGGCGCAGGATAAGAAGTAGCATCATTTCTAAACAGGTTAAAGGGAACTTGAACCACAGAAACAGGCGGGGTTTTATTTTTTTCCGTAGCCAGTGATTTTACAGGCACAACGGTTGGGAAAGTAGGGCTTGAGTTGATTCCATTGCTAAGGCTGTTGGCAGGAAAAACAGCCACATTTCCTTGATTGATGGGAAAGGAAACTCGGTTCGTTGGGAGCGCATGCAAAGTACTATCTAGGAGAGAATCTTTAGGAATTACCAAGACCCCTGCTCCTACAGGAAAGGTCACAGACCCTATGGGAGATTGATTTCCCTTTGGAGGAGGTGCTGAGTTGCTCATCATGCTGTTATGCGGCAATGTGACTGAAAGATAAGAAGAGGCTTTAGCTTTGATAGAAAAACTGTATAAGGCCTCTAAGGAACGTCCAAAGACCATGGGCGCATAGGAGGCCCCGATTTTTGCAGTGATCATCACCGAAGGCGAAGCAACCCATCCAAATGTGAAAAGCGCACAGCCCCATCCTCGATTGCGAAAAGAAGGCAAGGATCGCATGGCAACGCTGTTTTTCTGAGACGTCTCACTGAAAGCGACATCAAAAAAAATATCATTTTGGCCAGAAACAGCATATATTTTCCCGGGTGCAAACTGCAGCAATGGAGAAAAACGTCGATCTTCCTGCCATGACCCTTTTAACGCTTGCATCATATAACGCAATTCCATGCCCACATAGATGCTCCCCAATGCGGTATCCGTGCGCTGAGAAAGAAATCCCCCCCATCCAAGACGAAGATCCCCTAAAAAACCAGATTTCTTTGAGGAATGGGTTGCGCCCTTCCAGGAAAAAGCACGAGAGAGAAGCTTAATGTCATAGGGTTCTAAGCTGAGGGGGGAAAGACGACCATGCATGGGGATGGACACTGAAAAATTATCTTTTTCAGGATCAACACCATAAAACGGCTGAAGTTGGCATGGATTCCACCCTCCTCCTGCCCCCATGCCCACATAAAATCCCGCCAACAATCGCATCAAACAGAGAGAGCTTTCTATCACAAGCGGGTTCCTATTGCCAGTCTCTAGAATCCTAAATATCTCTTAATGCCTTGAGATGTCAAGCCCTTTGCCCTCCAAAAACGTTATTTTAAAGGAGTTTTTGCAGGAAGTGTAGGCTTAGAAACGCCACCTTTAGGAAAAGGGGATGGCAATAAATCCACCTCACGAATGGGGGGTACATCCCTTGGAACATCAGGAAAATCCTTATCTTTTTCATGTCCTGCCCTTAAAACATCCTGAAAAAATTCAACTTTTCCAGATTCATTCAGTGCTTTGTAATGCGCTAAAGCTGCTGGATTCAGTTTGCTCTCTACTTTTTTTTTCCATACTTCAGCGGGTTGTGGCTCGGCACAAAGAAATCCACCCATGCTTGCGATCAATAGAAAAACATAAAAACTTTTTACTTTAATCATTGTCTTTTTTATTTTTTTTATTATATTATCTGTTGTTTTTTAAAATAAAACGTAAACAAAATAATTTTAAAAATATGACTGAAGATGAAAACAGGATAGAAGGAAGCAGCATTAAGGATTAACATAAACTCTAGCAATGCAATGACAAGAATGGCCATGCATGTATCCTATTTTTTTCGCACATGGATCCCCTTATTTCGCATGGGATGTTATGGGTTTTCTACCGGACTTCCTGCTTTTCTTGTCTGTGCAACCCTGAATATTTGGCTTACAGAAAGGGGCGTCTCTCTGCATCATATTGGATTATTTTCTTGGGTTACGCTCCCTTATGCTTTGAAAATATTTCTTGCTCCTTTAATAGAAAAAATGAATCAATATTATCGTTATTATTCATTGTTATTTGCTCAATTTGGATCAGTATTTATATTATGGAATATTAGCTTTTTAAATCCTTTGATGCAATTCTGGCATTTAATGGCATGGTGCTTTTGCTTTACGGTTTTTGCTGCATTACAAGACTGCCTCTTGGAAGGGGATCGAGTGGATCGCACGCCAGAGCATGCTCAGGGTAGGTTTGCGGCAGCCAATTCCTTTGGCTTTCGTCTCAGTCTCTGGGTTGCAAGCGCGCTTCCACTGCTTTTGGCCCATTATGTCAGTTGGTCCTTTGCCTTTCGGATGGTGGCTTGTGTTATGATACTGAATTCAAGCCTTATTTTGATGTTTGCCAGAGGAGATCTTCATGAGACACGCATCAAAAGCATCAAACAAACCTATGTTCAAGCCTTAAAAAGCAATCTTTTTTTAATGAAAAAAAATGGGATATGGATGATGATCTTTATCCTTAGTTTTAAATTTGCAGATGTGTTTGTGCGTGCCATGTGGCCTTCTTTTTTGGTTTCCATGCACTACACAAAATGGGAAATCGCAACCTTTGACAAAGGAATCAGCATGGTTGCCTTAAGCATGGGGGCTCTTTTAGGGGGGAGTCTGCTGCAAAAATGGGGCATGGCAAAAAGTTTCCGAGTGTGGAGCCTTTTGCAATCCTTAACGGCATTGCTTTTTCTTGCCCATGGATGGATTGGCAAATCCCCTGCCCTTTTGGCCCTTAGCATAGGATTAAATCAATGTGTGGGAGGCATAGGAGGAACCTTAAGCATTGCCTATTTTTCATCGCTCTGTATGGCGCCAGGCACCTTAATTCAATATGCTTGGTTAACCTCTATGGGATCTTTATCCAGGATTGTGACCACTTCCTGTGCAGGGTTGGTGGCCCATTATGTGTCTTGGCCTGCTTTTTTTGCACTGGCTGCTTTGGTGTGTTTGCCCTGTTTGGCACTCACGTTTAGGGTCTTTCATTCGGAATCACAGAAATAAATGAAACCTCTTGAGATTCATCAGGTAAAGAGAACGAAAAAGGAGCATTTTCATCGGGGTGTGCTATGAAATCATGAAGTGTATACTGTATTTTCTTTATGATTTTGGCAGGAGAAGCCTTAGAATGAGACTGCTGGAAGAAAAGCACCCATACAGAGGGCGATGCTATGGTGTTTTTTGACGTATTTTTCAACTCTCCTTGCATGACAATATGCTGGGTTTCAGCATTTCTTTGATAGGAAAAAGAACGGAGTTGCAGCGGAGAAATCACCATAGAATCTTGAAAGGGACGCACAAAGATAGAAGCCATATGCTCTAAAGAAGCAAAATGTACAACCATGACGATTCCCAAGAGAATAAGACCTCCCGTAAAAATTTTTGTGTAGACATTCCAATGCAATGCTTTTAAAAAGAAAGATCCTGGCTTTACGCTCTCTTCCTTTCGAAGAACCAAAGCTTGTTTTGATAAAGGACGAGGGGGTTCAACCCAAATAGCTTTGCATGACATGCAGCGAACACGACATCCTTTTGATCCTAAAATTTCCTCATCAAGATAATAACGTGTTGCACAAGCTTTGCACTGGACAATCATAACCCTTCCATGTCTTTAAGATAAAGACGATCATTTTTAGTTTTCTTCAGTCTTTAGGGTTACAGAAGCTTAAAGAAAGGTCAATCTTTTCATAAAAAAGAGCGATTATTCTAAGGGTTTCAGAAAAAATGATACCTAGAAAACGCACACAAGCATCTTGAAAAAAGAAAGGAAATCCAGTAAAAAGGAGAAGGTAGGGGTCATAGCTCAGATGGTAGAGCGCTACGATGGCATTGTAGAGGTCGGCGGTTCGATCCCGCCTGGCTCCACGTTTTTCTTTTGAAAAGCACACTCCCCAAGCTCATTCTAGATGCCGGTGGATCCCCATCCCTTTTCTTGTCGTTGGGAGGGCGCAAGGGACATCACCGGGGTCAGCGTGCAAAAGACAACGGGGGCAATGACCATTTGGGCAATGCGCATGCCAAAAGAAAGCGTAACAGGCTCTGTGCCAAAATGCATAAGAAGCACTTGAATTTCGCCACGATAGGACGCATCCACCGTACCAGGACTGTTCAAAACGGTGATCCCATGGCGCAGAGCCAGTCCCGAGCGCGGTCGTATTTGCCCCTCATAGCCCTCTGGAATTTCCATTTTTATGCCGGTTGGGACGAGTATTTGTCTTTGAGGCTGCAAGAGGGTATCCTCATGCAAAGCAGAACAGAGGTCAAAACCAGAACATCCTGGAAGCGCATAGCGAGGCATTTCCAGCTTTGAATCCAGCAGTTGGATGGATAGGATCATGGATGAAATCCATAAATAAAATGACCGTGTACGTCATTGCAATCATTTTCAATCTGGCATGTCAAGGTTTATCCTTTTTGGTGGCTGGATAGGCCATGGATCTATGGCCCCCTAAAGGACTATAGATCCATGCCACTTCCATGCCATCAAGAACCCCATGAAGGGATCTGCTTTAGATCCCGTAACGCATTTCATCTTATGATAAAATGCCATGCATGGGGTTATTGCATCATATTTTCCCAAATTTCTTGCATTAAATTCTTCCGTTCTTCTTCATTATGATAGGTTGACCGAGGTGCAATTGAGGGTGTTTCTTTAGGGGATTTGACAGGCTCATCCTCTTCTTCATCCTCTTCTGCATCGTCTCCTTCCCCCTCTGCTTCTTCGTCTTCAAGGTCTTCTTCATCCTCTCGTTCAGGTTTAAGGGGGGTCTGTGGTGGTGCTTTTGGGGTTTCTTCCTGTGTGACTTCTTGGGGCAAAGGGCTATCTTCATCCTCCCATTCTGGCAAAGAAGGATTTTTCTTGTAGTGTAAAACGCTGGTATGAAAGGCTTTCCATAGATGAAGAGAAGGAGATCCTCCCGGAACATAGTTCATAGGCTTTTCATTGTCACATCCACTCCAGACGCCTGTAACCAAATCTGGAGTCATGGCGATAAACCAAGCATCACGATGTCTTTGTGAGGTCCCAGACTTACCTCGGATCCATACATTGGGAATGGCAGCAGCACGTCCTGTCCCACTTTTAATGACTTCTGTTAACAACTCATTCATGCCCTGAAGAACTTTTTTGTTAATAATGGGAGGAGTTTGAGAGGGTTTCCGTTCATATAAAAGCTTACCCTGACGATTCTTCACCCAACGAATGCCATAGGGGGTTGCCTTATAGCCTTGATTGGCCATCACAGCAAAGGCCCCCGTTAGTTCCACAAGGGTAACGCCACCTGTTCCCAAGACAACGGTATAGTTTTTAGGCATGGGGCTTGTGATGCCCAAACGTCGCGCCATCGCACGTAGCTTACTGTCCCCTACATCCAGCACCAAACGTGCCGCTGAGGTATTTAGGGATTTAGCAAAGGCCGTTAACAAGCTGACTTGGCCTACTGGATGATATTTGTAAATGGCAGAGTCAAAGTTTTTAGGCGTCCATCCCCCAATGCTGACGGGCGTATCACCAATTAAAGAATGAGGGGTATAGCCTTCTTCTAGAGCTGCAAGATAGCAAAAATATTTAAAGGTAGAACCGGGTTGACGATGAGCTTGGGTCGCTCTGTTAAAAGGACTGGATCGATACTCAGTGCCCCCAAGCATGGCTTGAACAGCCCCATCTGGAGCCATGCTGACCAAAGCGACTTGGCTTGCTTTATATTCAGCACCACGTGTTTCCATAATTCTTTTGGCTTGGCGTTCTGCAATGTGTTGCAAGGGTATATTAAGGGTCGTCATGACCTCTAAATCTTCTGAATGAATATCTACCAGTTCTGCCAGTTGCTCCATGACCCAATCTGTAAAGTATCGCGCCGATTGTCTTCTAAGCCCTTTTTCCAAAGGCGCAGGCATGGCCATGGCGGCAACAGCAGCATCTTGAGAAATCATCTTGGCCTCTACCATCAACTGCAAAATTTTTTTAGCACGCTCTTCAGAACGCTCTTGATGGGCAACAGGGGAATATCGACTGATGCCTTTTAACAATCCCACCAAAATAGCCGACTCATAGAGTCCCAGTTCAGTGGCATGACGACCAAAATAACGAATAGATGCGGCGTCCAGCCCCCATGTGCCCTCACGCATGCAAACACGATTTAAATACATGGTTAGAATTTGATTCTTTGTAAATCTTCGTTCAATCTGAAAGGCAAGAATGGCCTCTGAAATTTTGCGTTTTAAGGAACGATCACGCAAGGTAAAGATTTTTTTGCTCTGCAAGAAATTTTTTGCCAGCTGTTGCGTGATGGTGCTTCCCCCTTGAACCACATGCCCTGCTTTTACATTACGGGTAAAGGCACGAACCAACCCAATGGGATCGACGCCCCAATGGTGATAAAACCGTCGATCTTCTGTCACCAACAAAGCTTGAATGACATGAGGAGGTAAGTCTTCTGCTCTGACAGGTCGACCATAGAGGTCCCCGTAACTGGCCAAAATATTTCCACGAGCATCTCGTAAGGTTACGCTGGCTTGACGTGGCAACTGTGTTAAGTCTTCCAATTCAGGCAAAGTAGACCCAAACCATAAAACAATGACCCCAAGGATCAGTGCACCCCATATAGCCATTAAAAAAAGCCACTTTAAAAACGACAAAAATAACGACCTAGAAAACCTAGAAAACTTTTTTTTATGTTTCATGGAATTGTAAGAAAAGACCTAAATCTAGGCTACCTTATCCCCTTATGCCTTGTGAAGCGGTAGAGAACCCAGCCTTTCATTAAAAATCTTGCTATAGTCTTATAGTCTCTTTTTTATGCCTAAAGGATCCTCTTCATGGGGTTTCATATACGCAACGCTTGGCTTCCTTATCCTAGGGCATTCTTAAGGGAATTGGTCCTGGATGTGGAGCGATACCCTGATTTTATAGAGGGCTGTCACGCCATAGAACTCTTGTCACGTCATGAAACCATGGTGTGGGCCAGGGTCACAACTTCTTATGGCTTTTCTTTTGTGTCAAAAGTGGTTTGGAGCCTTTTTGATATAAGCATTGACAGCCCTACATTCAAGGGGCATTGGACCTTTAAGGATGAAGGCAAAGGAACCCACGTGACCTTTGCCATTACCCTTGTTCATCCTTCTTTTGCCCAAAAACGCTTTTTTCAATGGATGTTTCCTTTGGCATCAAAAAAAATTTTTTATTCTTTTACGCAACGGGCGCATATTTTGTATACTGAGGAAAATCAAAGATGAGAGGGTGCATGAAAATTTCCTCCTTGTTTGGCGTGCTAGGGATCTTGCTTTGTTCAGCATGTCAGGTGACACACAACAGGCAAGGGTATGTCTTTGACCCCAAAGCCATCGCTAGCCTGTGCCAAGGCAAGAGCACCAAGGAAGATGTTTCAAAGGCCTTAGGGACCCCCACCTGTATTCTTTCTTACGATCCAAACACCTGGTACTACCTCAGTGAGCATCTTGAAACCGAATCGTTTCTAGAACCAAAAGTCACAGAAATTTTGTGCTATATGCTGGAATTTAGCCCTACTGGATGCTTAAAGCGCCTCTGTGCTTCAAAAAAAGCCATAGAAATAGGGCTGTGTCCCGAGGCCATTCCCCTTCCCTCTTCTCATGGAGGAGAATTTCTCAAGCAGCTTTTCAGAAATACAGGACGTTTTAAAACCCTTAAAACGCCAGGACCTACACGACGTTAAGGAAAATCTAGGGATTCCATGTAGGATAAACACCCAGTTTTAGAGGGTTGCATCTTTTCATCAATCCACCAGGTGCGCATCTTGCGCAAGCGTTCCCCTAGTTGGGGCCCAGAAAAGCCTCGCTCTAGCAAATCTTGCCCCGAAACAGGAAAAAAGGGTGGATCAAAGCTTTCGATCTGTTGAAGGGCTTGTACTAAAACTTCCAGATGGATCTGTTGGTTTAACGCTTGGGTTAAAATTAGACGCCCTTGTGTTCCCTGTTTTGCTTCTTCTGACGTCTTGTAATGGTCTTCATACAAGCTATGAAAAATGCGCTCTGGGGATAAAGGAAGCCTCAACGTGTTTAACAGATGCCGTTGATGACGCGACAAGATAAGGCGTGGCGTATGGACAGATAAAGCGGCCAGACGAATCCATGGTTTCAGGGGGTTTGGTGCATAATAGGGCGCAAGCTTTTGCTCTAGCCCAGCAAGCCACTCAAAGCCCTGAGAGGGCTTTTCACACCCCAGCACAAAGGGAAAAAATGCCCCATCTATTAAACCTTGCACGGCTTTCCACGGATCAGGCGCAGCCAACATTTTCAGCATTTCTTTGGTGATGCGCTCTCCTGAGAGGCCCACCATATGCTTTTTTAAAGCACAACAGGCTTCAAGACTGGCTGCATCAGGCGTATGGCAATAATAGGCCCAAAACCGAAAAAATCGAAGAATACGCAAATAATCTTCATGAATGCGCTTTGCAGGATCGCCAATAAAACAAATACGCCCCTTTTTGGCATCTTCGACGCCTCCAAAATAATCATAGAGATGCCCTTGTCCATCCACATACATGGCATTGATGGTAAAATCTCTTCGCGCTGCATCCACTTCCCACGAATCTGTAAAGGCAACGGTGGCATGACGTCCATCGGTATGCACATCGCGACGTAACGTCGTAATTTCATAGGGACGACCTTTTAAAATAGCCGTAACCGTGCCGTGTGCGATGCCTGTTGGAATAACCTTGATGCCCTTTGCTTTTAAAAGAGACGTGACGGTGCTGGGATCCAAAGGCGTGGCCAGGTCAAAATCATCGGGCGTTTCTTGCAACAAAGTATTACGGACGGCACCGCCGACAAAGCGCGCTTGTCCCTGGAGGGATTCCAAAAGAAACTGATGAACGGGCCAAAAAACCCAGTGAAACACATTCATGCTCCCTTTTTACGTAAGGGGATAAGTTCATGACATGAACCCCAGAGCTTGCAATCTCTGAGGTTCATTTAGTATGGCAAAAAGAAAATAATTATGCTACCCTAAAAAAGTGTTTTTTTGAGGAATTTTTCATGGAGCATAAACGAATCCTCACTCAAACCCCGGGAAAAACCATCTACGCTGGTACGAAAGAAGGGGAAGTCTATCATTGCTTTACCGATACCTATTATTGTCCTTTGACACAGCAAACGGTAGATATTCCTGGAAAAGGCGCCATTAGCCACCGGCTTTCTACTTTCTTTTTTTCCAAATTGCATCATCTTGGTGTGCCAACCCATTTTATTCGTACCATCAATTTGCGTGAGTCGTTGATGTACGCCACAGAGACACTCCCTTTTGATCTGCGCATTCGTTGTGTCTCTAGTCCTTGTTTTTCAAAGGATTTTGGGACGCCAGAGGGCAAAATATTTGACTCTCCCATGGTAGAGTTTATCCATAAGGATCGTATTTTAAGCGAATCCATGATCATGGCTTTGGAATGGATGGATTTGGCAGATTTGGATCAGTTGCAAACCCTAACCTTGAAAATTGTTGACTATTTGCGCGGTATGTTTATGGGGGTAGGTTTAAACTTGATGGAGTTAACCTTGACCATGGGACGAGGGTTTGAAGATGATTTTTTCCTGGCGGGTGCATTTTCCCCTGAAACTTTTTGCGTCAAAGATGTGGAATCGGGAGAATTGTGGAGCATGCCTTTCGACAGTCCACAGGGACAACCTGCATGGACAGATGCATCTTGTGCCGTAGAAAAACAAGCTTTTCTGCGTCATTATCAAACCATCGCGCGTCGTTTTGGCATTTATCTTGGGGGACCTAGGTCCTCTTGTATCATTCCTTTTCCTTCTCTTGCCCATTCCAGGGGGTCATGATGATGACCCGTTGTGAGCAAGTGCGCATGCTGTTGCAAGAGGCCTTTCCAGGGGCCGATATTCATGTGGGGGACCGCATGGGGGACGATCAGCATCTTCATGTGCGTATTGTTTCAGAAACCTTTCGCCATCAAACACGCCTGCAATGTCACAAGCGTGTTTATCAGGCCCTGGGCGATCTTGTGGGGGGAAAAGTGCATGCCCTGGCCCTTGAAACCATAGTTCCTTCTGACTGACGTTCACCATGAAGGTTTTTTTCTGATAGACTAAAAGCCTCATCTGCTATGTTCATAGAGTGTTATGTTCAAAAAGGTTTTAATTGCCAATCGTGGGGAAATTGCATTACGCATTTTACGGGCCTGCAAAGAGCTCTCTATCCCAACAGTTGCCATTCATTCCACGGCCGATTCTGAATCTATGGTAGTGCGTTTGGCCGATGAAAGCGTTTGCATTGGCCCCCCTGCGGCACGAGACAGTTATTTAAATATTCCTGCTATTTTAGCCGCCGCCGAGATCACCCAGGCGGATGCCATTCACCCTGGATTTGGATTTCTTTCTGAAAATGCCTATTTTGCCTCTATGGTGGCCGATCATGCAATGACCTTTATAGGACCTTCCCCAGGACACATGATCTTAATGGGAGACAAAGTAAAGGCCAGAGAAACCGCGCAAAAATTGGGTCTTGAAGTGATTCGTGGATCGGATGGTGAATTAGCATCGCTAGAAGAAGCCCAAGCATTGGCCAAGGCGATTGGCTATCCCGTCTTGATCAAAGCCACAGCGGGCGGCGGTGGAAAAGGCATGCGTGTCATCCACCATGAGCATGAGCTGGCAGAAAAAATGGACATGGCCAAATCCGAAGCCTTAGCCAGTTTTCAGCATGGCGGATTATATATGGAAAAATATTTGACTCAACCCCGTCATGTGGAATTTCAGGTATTGGGGGATGCCTACGGCGACGTACTCTGTTTGGGAGATCGAGACTGTTCTGTCCAACGCAATCATCAAAAAATCTGGGAGGAAGCTCCGTGTTCTGTCTTGTCCCCATTGGAACGAGAAACCATGATCATCAAGGTAATTTCTGCCATGAAAAAACTGGGGTATAGCGGTGCAGGTACCCTAGAGTTTCTCTATGAAGAGGGCCAGTTTTACTTTATCGAAATGAATACGCGGATTCAGGTAGAGCATCCTGTGACTGAAATGATCACCGGCCTTGATTTGGTCAAATTGCAAATTATGATGGCCGCTGGCATTCCCCTGCCCTTGCGTCAAGAAGACATTGTTTTTAGGGGGCATGCCATAGAATGCCGTATTAACGCTGAACATCCTGAAACGTTTTGCCCTTCCCCCGGTCGCGTCGAAGCCTATTTGGCCCCAGGGGGTCCCTTTGTGCGGGTGGACAGTGCCCTTTTCCCGGGCTGTAGCATCCCTCCATTTTATGACAGTCTGGTGGCAAAATTAATTGTGTATGGCGAAACAAGGGATGAATGTTTGCAACGCCTCAGGCGCGCTCTACATGAATATGTCATCACGGGGGTAGATACCCTTTTGCCCTTGCATTTGCGCCTATGTGAAACCCAAGCGGTTCAAGAAGGAAATCTGCATGTGAAATGGCTAGAGCAGTGTTTTCTGGCTCATCATGCCCCCCTCATTTAAGAGAGGGGGGTATTTGCCGTTAACGTTGGCAAGGAAAAGCATACTTCAGCCCCACCAAACCAGCCAGGTTTGTAAAGCCATTGGATAGCTTCCACGAAAAACGAGTGCTATTGATGTTGGGGTTTCCATCCTGAGGATAAACATGTTTCTTGAAAAACGTACTGGCTAATCCTTCTGCGGTCAAAGCCAACCCTTTCGCCAAAGGCACTTCAAGCCCGATTCCCATGGTTAATCCCACACGCATCACACTTTGTTTTTTGCGAATATGATTGAAAAGCTCTTTTTGTGCAGAAAGATCAGACCAATTCTGGATCCAAAATTCCCCTGGTTTTAAGTCTTGATCCGTGGCCAATCGAGTGGTAACCGTATAGTCACCTGCCATGGCAAGCGTTTCTGCGGTACTTGTGGCAATGACTGTAGGCGTTACAGTTCCCGTAGGCACAAGCGATACATTGTTTACTGCAAGAGAGGCATTAGCAGCTCCTGGCATTTGAATGGATGAATCTGCAAGTAGAGCAGGAGCAAAAGATGTGCCTACTCCTGGTATCCCTGTTCCTAAAATTCCAGATGTTGGCCCTGGATTAAAAGGCATCGTAAGCGTTTGCCCCGTAAGAGTATAGGTTCCCGGTGCTGCTATGCCATTGGACGATGCAGCAGACAGAGGCGGTATCGTTACAGTTCCTGTAGGAATAAACTGGCTTGTAGCGGTTCCGCTGCTTACACTTAAATTACCTCCACTACCGGTTGGAAAGTTCAATGTTAGATTGTCTGTAGTTGCAAGGGCACCAGATATATTACATGCAAGAACAGTATTAGCAGCAACTTGCCCAGCAGGATTAATACTAAGATTATTGCTTGTTCTGAAAGTTCCTGCTGTTGCAAAGATTTGCGCCCGTAAACCATTGACTGACAAGTCTCCTGCTAATCCTCCTGCAAGAGGATAAGGAATACGTGCATCACCATTTAGAGCTACAGTATTAGTAGTAGTAGTAGGTCTTCCTGCAATCCCAGCGATGACATTTGGATCAGTAAGGTTAGAAATTGTTGTTCTTCCCACTGGCACGCATGCTACACCATCAATGCTTAAAGGACCGCCCTGAGTGAATCGGAGCGATGGATTTGTCACGGTAGCATCGGCTCCATTTTGTGTGCCTAACTTACCAGAATTAGGAACGGGAATAAGTCCATTGGTAAGGGGAACAACATTGGGGGCGGCAAGAGCCCCTGCAGCAGGGTTGTTCGAGATATTGTCTATCGTTACAGAACCTATAATGTTTTCTCTCACAGTGCCTTGAATGCGAAGGTTGGCCCGTGCTTGATGATCATGGTGAATGCTGGTGCGTGTCCACGATGGCCCTATTTTTAAGGTCAAAAGGCACCGTTCAGAAAGAACGACCCCAAAGTTCAATAAGGCGCTAGAGAATCCCCTGGTTTTCAGCTGGACAGATTCATGAATCTTCGCAGTATTGTTTTGGTTAAAGGCAAAGACATCAAAATTACGAAGGTCACCCGTTTGGTCCAAAAGTGTATTGACCCCGGGGGTTAAGGATAAAGACGGTGAAGAAAACCAAGCGTTTTGTCGTGTGACAGAACTGGGGGCAAAGAAATGACGCAATTCAAGCCCCATATAAAAGCCATTGGACACAAAATAACCACATCCTAAGCGCACATCTCCAATCCCAGAAAATTGACTGTGGGAAGAAGATCCTTGTGGCTCAAAAGAGCTATTGAAAGCAAGAGGTGTCGTGTTATTAAGAATATAGGCTTTTTTATCCTCTCTTATAAAGAGCAGATCACTGATTCGTGGACTCCACCTACTTTGGGATTGAACATCATAAATATTGGTTCCTCCACCAACCCCAACCCCCAAATAGAATCCGGCAAGCGATTGGAGAAGGGAAAAAGACATGGACATCAAGAAACTCCTAAAAAAACGTCGTTACCAGAACAGTACAAATCACAACGGGTGAAAAAATCTTTAAGAACATGCCCCCATAAAAACTAAGGCTTTGAAGGACATATGCCAAACCGTGGTCTGGGATTGAGCTGAGATTGCTTCCTTGACTTTTAAAGGGATTTCCTGCACCGTAATAGAGCGTTTTGGCCATGGACAATCCCCCTTGAAGATTTTTTTGGACACCGCCTCTATTCAAGAACTACGCCAAGCCATCAGCACGGGATTTGTGGAAGGCGTTACGACCAATCCTTCTTTGTTGGCACGACAAAAATCAGACAAAACGGTGGAAGGGTTGTTGCTGGAAATTTGCAAATTGCAATCAGGGCCCGTAAGCCTGGAAGTGGATGAAGACCGAGAAGAAAGCATGTTGGCACAAGCGCGATGGTTTCGTCAGCTTGCCTCTAACATTGTCATCAAAGTGCCCCTTACCCCTGAAGGGTTAAATGTATGCAGGATTTTGCGTTCAGAAGGCACAGAGGTTAACGTAACCTTATGTTTTTCTTGTGCGCAAGGCTTTTTGGCGGCTAAAGCCGGCGCGACATTTGTTTCTCCTTTTATTGGGCGCCTTGAAGATTCTGGTGGCTGTGGCATTGAGCTGTTGCGCGATCTGCGTAGCATGATGGATCACTATGGGTTTTCAACCCAAATTCTTGCGGCGTCCATTCGGAATCCTCGCCATGTGGCAGAGGCTTTACAGGCTGGGGCGGATGTGGCAACCATGCCTTTTTCTGTGCTTTTTCAGCTGTATGCACATCCCTTGACGCAACAGGGATTGATGCTTTTTCGCCAAGATTCCCAAACCAAAGCCCCTTTTGTATCTTCATAGCTAGAGGAGATTTTCTATGACGCACCCCTACCGCAGCCACACCTGTGGGGAACTTCGGGATATCCATGCGGGTTTAGAGGTCAAGCTTGCAGGATGGGTTCATCGCAAGCGCGACCATGGTCATCTCTTGTTCTTAGATCTACGGGATCATTATGGCATCACCCAATGTGTGGCAGATCTTTCCAAGCTGCAAGAAGAGCAACGCGCAGTATTAAAAGAAATTTCTCTGGAAAGTGTCATTTCTATTGAGGGAAATGTGGTGTTGCGGTCCCCTGAGACCCTCAACGTGCATCTTGATTCTGGGGCCATTGAGCTGGTCATTCAACAGGCCACCCTTTTGTCCAAAGCAGACCCTTTGCCCATGCCTGTTTGTGGCAACGAAGAGTATCCCGAAGACATTCGTTTGAAATACCGATTTTTAGACCTCAGGCGTCAAAAGGTTCATCAAGCCATGGTTCTGCGCAGCCAAATCATTGCTTTTTTACGCAATGCCATGGTAGAACAAGGGTTTTTAGAAATGCAAACGCCCATTCTTACAGCGGCCAGTCCAGAGGGGGCGCGTGATTATGCAGTCATTAGCCGGTTATTTCCTGGTAAATTTTATGCCCTACCCCAAGCGCCCCAACAGTTTAAGCAGCTTTTGATGGTTTCGGGCTTTGATAAATATTTCCAAATTGCCCCCTGTTTTCGCGATGAAGCCTCACGTGCTGATCGTTCTCCAGGAGAATTTTATCAGCTGGATATGGAAATGGCTTTTGTCACCCAAGAAGAAATTTGGGCGGCCATAGAACCGGTACTGTATGATCTATTTTGCCATTTTGCACCATCTGGATTTTCAGTTTCTTCTATGCCCTTTCATAGAATTTCCTATGCTGAAGCCATGAAACACTATGGTTCAGATAAACCTGATTTACGCAATCCTTTGCGCATCACGTCCTTAACGGATGCATTAGCAGATGTTTCCCTTTTTCAAGAAGCGGTGAGTCGTGGTGCGGTGATTAGAGGCATTCGTATCCCTGGATTAGGCGCGCAACCTCGTCGATTTTTTAATGAGATGATGGCTTGGGCGACAACCCAAGGCATTGGGGCTATCGGTCATGCCTTTTGTCATGCAGAAGGATGGAAAGGACCCCTTGCAAAATTTTTATCCCCAAAACATACAAGCGTCTTGGAAAGCATGATCTTGAAAGACGATCCTGTGGATACAGGCTTTTTGTTTCTTTGTGGGCCAGAAGATGTCATTGCGCCTCAATTGGGAAAAATCCTCACTTATTGTGGGCGCGTTTTAGAGTTGATGGCTAAAAATCAGTATGCATTTTGTTGGGTCACAGATTTCCCTATGTATGAGCGTGATCCCGAAAGCGGAGCCATTGTCTTTTCCCATAACCCCTTTTCTATGCCTCAAGGAGGCCTTGAAGCTTTAAACACCATGCATCCTTTGGACATTAAAGCGTACCAGTATGATCTTGTTTGCAATGGCATAGAGCTTTCCAGTGGTGCCATTCGCAACCATGACCCCCGTATTATGGAAAAAGCATTTTCTCTGGCAGGCTATTCGTTAGATCACGTTCAAGATGTATTTGGAGCCCTTTTTCGGGCGTTTCATTACGGAGCCCCCCCCCACGGAGGATTTGCTCCTGGAATTGATCGCATGGTCATGCTGTTAGCAGATACACCTAATATACGAGAAGTCATACCCTTTCCTTTAAATCAACAGGGACAAGATCTGCTTATGGGGGCCCCCGCCCCGCTCTCTGCGGCACGCCGAAAGGAACTGCATCTCCATGCGGACAACAACATAAGTCATCCCTCCGAGGACAAAGGCAAATCTATCCCATCATTTCAGTAAACTTCAACAGGCACACCCAAAGAAGTGTCCTTCATCTCTGCTGTTTTTTGAAACTTACAAATAAAACATGGTAAGAGATGAGTGATTTTAGATCCCATATCACCATGTTGCACATCTTTTTATATGAAATTAAAAATTTATGCAGTTGCTTTCTCAAAATTTAAACATTATTATAGAAAAGTAATTATTTTATGATAGGAGATTTTATGAAATATACGTTAAAAATAATGCTTTTATGGGTTGCGTGCAGCTCAGGGTATGCCTTTGCAAGCAATAATGAAAAAGATACTCATCCTGTAAAAATTCAATCATTCTCTGATTTTGATACGTTAGAGGAAGCAGAAGAAAAAAATAAAAACATCCGGACTGAAATAGAAGAGCTATCAAAAAAAACAACAGCAGGATACGAAGAGATCGAAGCAATAACGCAATTACTTAATAACTTAAGCAATGGTGAATTGCCAGAAAACAATGAAACTCTAACTATAAAATCAAATCTATCGGAAAAACTTGCTCTATTATATGCAGAAAACAAATCACTTTCTGAGGATTTGGGTTATTTATGTTTTGGAAGAAGCATGTTCAGAACCAAAATTGTAACTATTCTTAATGACCCTTCAAAGTTAGACAATTCTCAAATAGGAAGATACCAAAAGATTTTGGAAACACTTCCTTAAAAATTAAGAGCTCTTAAATACAACAATGAAAAGCATTGAACGAGCTTAAACATTTCAAATAAAGAACCCTTTCTCGGTTCTTTATTTGAAGATAAACAAAACCATTCGTATGATTGATTTCTTAATGGTTTCAACAGATTTTCGAATGTACCCCCCTTTTTTCTCATGGAATCCTACATCTGGTGGTGTTATTTTACTCAAAGCTTTCATTCTGAGTATCAAGTTCCTTTTTCCAAGCGAATTAATCCATGCTCTTTTTAAGAAAGACTTTATTTCTTTATTGGGTTTTTAACGTATGTCGTTTTTCTTCCCTGAATAGAAATTCTTTTGTTTTTTTAGAGCGTTCAATGGGTATCTCAGTTGCATCCATAAGGACTTTTCAATTCATCTCATGGTTTCATAAGCTCTACTTTCACTACCATTATATCTTTGGCATTCATAAAAATAAGTGCGGGTTTCACAAAATGATTTAAGCGCCATAAACAATTGCTCTTCTATTACTTAGCTATGTTTCATTTTTTCAAAAGGTGGGGGCTTAATCTCCGTTAAGCGACAACATTTTTCCTCATCCAGTCCTTGACTGTTTTCATCGTTCATATAGCTCCTTGTTAGGAACTTTTTTTAAAAGCTCATTTCCGAATAAGTCTATTATAAAGACTCCAATCTGAATGCCATGGGTAGATATGCCCCTCATTCCTGTGCTTCCTTGCTTATTGGTGCTCTATGATTTCTGTGTGCTTGCCTCTTCTGATATTTTGATAGGGCTCAAATGCGCGTTAAAGAAGATAGATCCTCCTGCATGATTGAACCTGCTTGTTTTTTACAAAATGAAAGAATGGCTTCCGTTAAGACATTGATTTCTTGACGCGCTTTGGTATACACCTGCGCTTGCCCTAGCAAATCATCCATCACTGTAAGGCCATACAAAAAGAGTTCACGAAAAATAACACGTTCACTCATCCCTCCTACCAAATGGAACCCAATGCGACGTGCAAGGGAGGTTAAAATTTTATCAATGGCCATTTGGTTACGAGACTGTAACGCATGCAAGCGATTGCGCACCACCAACCATTCTAAGGCAGAAATGCCCTGGGAAGCTTTGTGCATGCGCTGCTCCCACACCATGGTTGCATATTGACTAAGAGGTAATTTATGGGGCTCTTGGGTATCCCAAACGTTCACCAGCAAATCAAGATCAATGCCACTTTCGTTCATAGGGGTCACCAAAACATCTGCTATACCATGGGCATACCGGGACAAAGGACAATCATAGCCCGGAGTATCGGCGATAATATAGGTTTCTTTCGATTCCTTTTTTAAGATTTCCTCCAAAGCCAACGCTTCTTCCTGGGAGGAAAGACGCATATGATACACCGGCATGGGCACGTGACGTCCCGATTGCTTTTGAAAGCGCTCTCGATTTTCTAAATACCGCGATAACGTGCCTTGTTCTCCATCATAATCTACCGTTACAACGCGAAAGCCACGCATCATTAATGCAACACACACGTGAACGGCTAGCGTAGATTTTCCCGTGCCCCCCTTAATATTTCCAAAAACAATCATCATAAGTTTAGAGGGTTAAAAAATTC
>CANGUX010000008.1 GCA_947457385.1 Holosporales bacterium | reverse complement strand
TTTATATGTTATTTTTATTTTATTATATTTTATGAATCATTTTATTGAAAAATTTACTATATATTCTTTTCTATTGAATCACATTTTAATGCCCATGGATATAACCTATGCTGGGCCTTATAAAGAAAAAAAAACCTACGTCTATGCCTCTAAAGCGCTCCCAAAGAAACCGTCTCATCAAACACGAGAGATGACTCCAATGCGTTATGAAAGAGAGCTTAGGGATTGTCTTCCTGAAGAATATCGCATAAGAGCCGCACGAGAAAGAGCCCTTAGAACCATACGAGAGGCCCAACAACGGTTAGAAAAAAATACAGTACGACTTCATGATCTTACACCCACAGCGTATCGCATTGAAATGAGGCGAAGAAGAAATGCGCAACGTGCAGCAGAAGAAAAACTTTTAAAAGAATATCATGCAAACCCCTCTATGACTCCTTCCTATAACCAAAGATAAACCCTTCTTATTGCCCTCAGCGTATATGTACCCCATGCCCAAAAGTCGTTGGTTTAATCCAGGCTTCAATTTAGAGCAAGTCATGACAAGAGAACGCAACGTGGGTGGGATTCTTTTTCAGCAGGATAAAAAGGCTTTATCCTAGCTTAGCGGGATGTTTGAGGCCTTGCTCAAAGCATAAAAGATCATGAGGTTTAAAAAGAGGCTTTGTTTTCATCTTTTGGAAGAGACTCTTCGTCCAAAGGCGCACGTTCTTCTGGGCTTAAATTTCGAAACAATGTTGCCATTTTTTCTTGAAATAAATAGCTCTCATCCAAAACAAAACGCAGTGTTGGAATATATTTTGTGGTTAAAGAAGCGGCAAGACGGCTGCGTAGTTTAGGGACCATGGCATTTAAGTGCTTTAATCGTATCAGTTTTTCTTCCTGAGAAGTGCCTTCCAACCATACAGAAATCTTAGCTTGGCCTGAGTCTTTAGAAAGTTTAATATCCATCATGCTGATGCGCTGATTTTTTAAAAGAGGGTCCCATTGCAGCACCTTGGGGAGAAGACCTGCCAACAAAACGCGGAGATGCTCTGCAATTCTTGCATGCCGTTTTGCTTTATGGGGATCCATGAAAATCCTTGTTCTTTGGGTATGTAAGAATGCGGAGACTGGCTCCTCGGGCTGGACTCGAACCAACGGCCCGGTGGTTAACAGCCACCTGCTCTACCACTGAGCTACCGAGGAATACGATTGACATCATATCAGGAAAAAAACTTCTTTGTCTAGTCTTTTTTTCATCGAAAAAGGAATCAAAATCAGAGTGCACAGGGCTTTACAGAGAACCATGAATGCTTGAGACTGGCTCCTCGGGCTGGACTCGAACCAACGGCCCGGTGGTTAACAGCCACCTGCTCTACCACTGAGCTACCGAGGAATACAATTGACATCATATCAGAAAAAAAACTTCCTTGTCCAGTCTTTTTTTCATCGACAAAGAAAGCAAAATCAGAGAGGATAGGGTCATAGCGCTTTGAAACATAACGGGTATGGCGAAGTTTTTGTTTTTTTGGATCCCTCGTATGGTGCATCAAGGGATAGGTCTGGGAATGTTTTTTTTGAGTCAAAGCGTATTGGCTTCTCCTCAAGGAAACCAAACTCTTCCTCAAAAAATTCTATCTGTTTTTCCTATGCATGTGAAACAAGATCCAGACAAACCTTTTCCCTATGTCAATCCAGAGGCACCCCAAGGGGGCACCATTACGACGGGAGAGGTGGGATCTTTTGACAGCTTGTATTCTTTTTTTCTCAGGGGAAAAGCTGCATCCGGCCTAGAGCTGGTTTATGCAACGCTCTTTAAAGAATCTCGAGAAGAACCAGGCGTTTCAGTGCCCTATGGGGCAGAGAGCGTGACGGTCACGCCCCACAAGGTCACCTTTCAGTTGCGATCTGGCATTACGTTCCAAGATGGATCTCCTATCCGGCCTGAGGATGTGATTTTTTCATTTCAGTTTTTGACCAAAAATCTGCCTCTGTATCGTCACTATTATCAGGCCATCAAAGAAGCAAAAAAAGCTGGCGATCGAAACATCGAATTTGTACTAAAACCCAATGCACCCAAAGAAACAGCTTTAATTTTATCGCAGCTTCCTATTTTATCCGAAGCCTTTTTTACAAAAAATGATGTGGAAAAAAATCCCCTCACCCCGCCATTGGCCAGTGGGCCTTATGCTGTGGCCAAAATTGAGGTGGGAAAACGTGTGGTGTTTGAACGCGTACGCCCTTGGTGGGGAGATCGACTGCCTTGCAATCAAGGGTTTTATAATGCTGCAACCCTTTGTCATGAGTATTTTCGCGATACCAGCGTGCTGTTTGAAGCCTTTAAAAAGGGAGAGGTGGATCTTTATTTAGAAAATATTGCAAAAAATTGGGATCGTAATTATGATTTTCCAGCGTTTAAACAAGGAAAAGTCATTAAAAAATTTTTTCCTCGTAAAGGGGCAGTTGGGTCTTTGGCTTTTGTGTTCAATGCGAGAAAACCTTTGTTTGACGATGCTAGGGTAAGACGGGCCCTAGGTATGGTTTTAGATTTTCCTTGGATGAATAAACATTTGTTTTATAACAGTTATCAACGGGTTACGTCTCTCTTTGAAAATACTGCAATGCAAGCAAAAGGGAAGCCTTCCCAAGAGGAATTGGCTTTGCTTAAGACGTTAGAAGATGTTCCGTCAGAGGCACTAACACACCCCGTGGAAACCTTTACCTTAGGGCACGGATCGCAAAAAGAAAAAGCAAGGCAAGCACTGGCTTTGTTGCAACAAGCAGGATGGTCTTTAAAAAAAGGTGTATTGACGCACCCTGAAAAAGGGCCTTTTGTATTTTCTTTTTTGGTGCATTTTCCCGAGCAAATCAAAGCCGTTCAAGCTTGGAAGCGCACTTTAGAAGCCATTGGCGTGACTTTAAATCTTAAATCCGTAGATGGGGCCCACTATCAAAAATTAAGACAAGATGGGGATTTTGATGTGATTCAAGATTTCTTGTGCTCTTCTGCCGATTTTCCAGGCAATGAGTTGTTAAATACGCTTGGGTCTGCATCTGCTCATGAAAAAGGAAGCCACAATCTGGCGGGGGTTCAAAATAAAGCGGTGGATGCGTTGATTCAAAAGATTTTGACGGCTCAAACTTATGGTGCACTGCGGACCTCTGCCCATGGTTTAGATCGCGTCATGATGGCCTTAGGCTATGGCGTACCTCTCTGGTATCTAAATGGCATCCGATTGGCCTATTGGAATCGATTAGAGCATTCCCCTGGAGAAGCGGGCTTAGAGGTATCCACATGGTGGCAAAAGCAAAAAACATCAGCACCATAGGGATTATGGGGGGTATCCTAGAGCATTAGCTTCATGCCCCTATCTTATTGCGAGCTGGCTTAGGGTTTAAAAGGGGCAACCTCTTATTTTTGAAAAAGATCTACAGCAGAATCTGGAGGGCATAGGACATCAAAACACTGAATGTTAGCACCTTGAATGAGATGTCCTTTTGTGACCCATCGCACACAATCATCGTTCAGCCCCTGGTCTGAAGGTTCAGGAGCATAGCAGAACGGGATGGAACTTCCAGCAGATCCTGCAGCACTATTTTTCTGTTTGCATTTCCCACAGTTTGGGCTTAGGGGAATTCGTTTTCCCCCTTGGGTAAAAGCACCATATCCTTTTGGGCCATGACTAATTAAAACAAGAGCAGGACTGTCAGATGACCCAAGCAGCGCGTTGACAGAGGTGGTTTCTCCATCACTTATATCCAAGGTTCCTTTTTCATATAAATATTTACAAAACACAGATCGGATATGCTTGGAGGATCTTAAAGTCATGGCCATGGCTTCATCTAAGGAATAGGTCATCCATCGATGATACCCGTCTTTGGCCACATGCCTTGGAAGACCTAATTTCCGATATGGAACCAATCCAACAAGCAACACTTGAGAACTAAAAGCTTGCTCTTGGCCATCTTCTTTTTTAGGATCTGCTGGATAAGGCAAGCAAAGATACTGGGTAAAATGCTGCTGAAGCGCCTTTAAAACCAGGTCTTGATGTTGTTGTGTTTGTCGATTTTGTCTAAAACGCAAATAAGAATGCAAAAAAGAATACCCTGCACTAAGGGTAATCCCCATCAGAATAAGCACCAAAGAAAATTCTATCAAAAGAAATCCTGGGGATCCGCCCGTGCTTTTAACCCCTTTTTTTATGAACGCTCTCATACGCGTGGTTGAGGAGCCGTTACGCGCACCAAGGTCAATTGATGATTCATTTTTCTTAGAATTTTCATGGAAAATCCCTTAATCACAATGACATCCCCCACTTCAGGAATGGATCGCGTCTCATTTAAAATCAATCCCGCTAGGGTAGACGCATTGGATTCATCAAATTCCCAATCGTATTGCCGATGCAAATCGCGCAATGTGACAGAGCCTCGAATCAAATAGTCGCCATTGGGCACTAGACGTACCCCCGGTAATTCTACATCGTGTTCATCGGTAATTTCGCCCACAATCTCTTCGAGAATGTCTTCTAAAGTGACCATGCCTAACAACGATCCATATTCATCTACCACAAAAGCCAAATGATTATGTTTTTCTTTGAAAAGCTGTAATTGAGCAAACAAAGTGCTGGTGTTGGGAATAAACCAAGGAGGTTGCATTAAGGTTTCAAAGTCAATTTTTGATTGATTTTGCAAAATCTGAGCCAAATTTTTGCTCATCACAACGCCCACGATATTATCAGGACTATCCTTCCACAAGGGAATCCTGGCATACAATGATCCCAAAATTTTCTGACACAATTCTTTGGGAGGCAGAGCACTGTTAAATGAAATCATGCTTTTTCGATGGACCATGATTTCCTCAACCGTAACCCTGGATAAATCAAGAATGCTGCGCAACATCGCACGTTCATGAGGAATGGGACCTTCTCCCATATGCAAATCAATGGCTCCACGTAATTCTTCGGTGCTTTTTGGCTCCGAAGAAATCTTAACCCGAAAGAATTGTAAAGATTTTCTTGCTATAAAATCCATTAAACGTGTAATAGGAGACAAAAAATTTCGCAATAATTTCAGCATAGGTGCAAGAAATAATGCAACTTTTTCAGGGGATTGATAGGCATAAATTTTAGGGAGCACCTCAATGTAAAGGGTAATGAATGCCCCCATGACCAAAGAAGAAAGAAAGATGCCCCAATCCCCAAGAAAATGAGCCATAAATTGGGTAAATAACGTTGTCATTCCAGCAAACAAACACGTATTGATCAATAAAATGGTGCTAATCAAAGTGTTCATCTGCTCTTGCAAAGACAATAACATAGAGGCGCGCTCATGACCTTTTTTAGCCAAATGATGCAGGCGCAGCCGCGAGCTCATGGTCACTGCCGTTTCGCTGGCAGATAAAAAACTAGCAATAATGCCGAAAACGAGAATAATAATTCCAGATAATGTGGTGTTCACACGCTTCTCCCAACCCTTTTATTTCTGCAAGCGATGGAATGAAAAGCTTTCCTGTGGCGGTTCATTCCTTTTCTATTTTGTGTTTTGTGCATAGAGTGTGAATGGATTTCTTTTCTTTCCTTATAACACAATTCTGTAGGCTAAGGTGAGTACGGCGATACATCGCCATGCTTTGATTTTTAGGCTAGAATAAAAGAGTTAATATCATTTTTTTCTAATGCCAAGCTTTTATGCTTTTTTGTGGTCTTCTACGCAGCCCTTTATACGTTATGTGATAGGTTTATTTTGTGTTGCCTTAGGATGGTCCATTGTTTTAAACATTCAACCTATGCTCATCAAACTGATCATTGATCAAGTGACCTTATATCAGGGAGCAGAAATATATTCTAAAATTCTGCCTTATATATTTTGCTATATTTTTATTGGAATTGCATTTATTGTGCTTTTTAGATTTCATGATTACCTTATATTGAAATTTATACCAAAACAAAAAGAGTTTTTGGCTCTTAAGTTGATGCATCGCATGATGCACCATTCCGCCATGTTTTATCAAAGGCATTTTGTAGGGAATTTGACCAATAAAATAAATGACATTATTTTACACACGCCTGAATTAATTAAAATCATTACAGATAAATTTACGACCTGTTTGTTTACGCTTGTGTTTGTTTTGTGTAATTTAGCGTTTATTCAACCTCGTTTTGCATGGGCCATGCTGGTGTGGTTAAGCATTTTCGTGGGGGGGTCTTTGTGGCTTTTATTTCGTCACAGTGGATTTGCCTATGCCTCGGCAGAGTCGCGCTCTCATGTGGTGGGACAACTCGTGGATATGTTGGCCAATATAGTGAGCATTCGTTTGTTTGTCCGTGCGAAACATGAAGCAGTTCAGCTGAAAAAAGCCACATCATGGGCTGTGCAGTGCGAGCAAGCACGGGATCGTTTTTTTCTAAAAATGCATTTTTTCCAAGGCATCACTTTTTGGGTTTTTGAGGCGGTATGTTTTTTATGGCTTTTAAATGGTCTTTCGGATGGGACCATTAGTGCGGGTAGTTTTGTGCTGGTCTTTACATTAAATTTGCAGATTCTAGATCAATTTTGGGATTTGGGCAGTGAAGTTAGAGGATTTTGGGAAAAAATCGGCCATCTTCGTCAGGCTTTTAACACCATTTATGTTGAAGAAAACATCATCCAGTTGCCTGGAACAAGGCCTTTATTAATTTCTAAGGGGGAAGTGGTTTTTGAAAATGTGCATTTTTACTATGAGGGATCCCCCCCTATTTTTGAGGACAAGAGCTTGATCATTCCAGGAGGTCAAACCGTAGGGCTGGTGGGACATTCAGGAGGGGGGAAATCCACCTTTATCAGCTTGATCTTGCGTCTTTATGATGTGACTTCTGGATCCATTTCCATCGACGGACAAGATATTTCTAAGGTTACACAAGACAGTTTATACCATTCTATTGCGGTCATTCCTCAGGATTGTCCTTTGTTTAACCGGAGCTTAATGGAAAACATTCGTTATGGACGCCTTGATGCGTTGGATGAAGAAGTGTTTGAAGCTGCACGCAAAGCCCAAGTACATGAAGCCATTCTTTCCCTGCCCCATGGCTATCAGACGTTGGCAGGAGAAAAGGGCATGCGCTTATCAGGCGGACAGCGTCAACGCATTGCCATTGCTCGGGCCATTTTAAAAGATGCGCCCATTTTGGTTTTAGATGAAGCCACCAGTCAGTTGGATGCTCTTGTAGAAGAAAAATTAAAAGAGACCTTTGAAGAGCTGATGCAAGGAAAAACAGTGTTTATCATTGCACATCGTCTTTCAACCTTAACACGTGTTCAGAGAATCCTGGTGTTTGACGCAGGAAAAATTGTTCAAGATGGCTCTCATGGCGCACTCCTTCAAGAAGAAGGCTTGTATCGTAAGCTGTGGGAAGCTCAAGCCGAAGGATTTATAGGCGGATCATGCCAAACCCCTTCATGATTTTGGATCCTAAAGCATGAAGGGACCTTTGATGTGGTGGGAGGAGGGGAAAAGGCCTCCTTTGTGGCTTAGGGGACTTTCAAAGCTTTATGGTGGCATATCAGAACGGGTTTCTAGGCGCGTTCAGCCCATAGGCGCGCCTTGTCCCGTTATTTCATTGGGAAGTCTGTTGATGGGGGGGTCTGGAAAAACCCCCATGACCATGGTATTAGCGCGTTTTTTTCAAGACCGGGGCTATGCTCCCATTATTTTGACACGCGGCTATGGCGGCACTTGTAAAACCCCAACTTTTGTCACTCCCCATCATCGTGCCATTGACGTAGGAGAAGAAGCCCTTTTGTTGGCGCGTATTGCCCCTACTGTGGTGTCCCCACGTCGTGCCGATGCGCTTTCCATCCTTGCCTTATGTTCAAAGTCCATTCTTTTGCTGGACGATGGACACCAACATCGTTCGCTTTTGAAAGACTTGTGTTTTTTGGTTCTCAATCCTATGCAGCGCTGGGGGAATGGACATGTTTTTCCTGCTGGCCCCCTTCGTGAGCCCCTGTCTAAAGGACTGTTACGTGCCGATGGGGTTTTTTATATCGATGACTATTTTGAGAGCCTTCCAAAGGGGATTCCTGCTTTTAAGGTAAACGCTTCTTTTTCTTGTGCTTTGGAACCAGGTCAGGACGTCATTGCTTTTTCCGGGCTAGGGTATCCTCAACGCTTTCATGCGACCTTGACCGGACCTCTTGCCCTCTTTCCAAAAGCGTTTATTACATTCCCAGATCATGTGCATTATCGACCTCAGGACGAAGTCCGCTTGTTGGCCAAAAGCCAAGCGTGTAAGCTCCCTCTTGTGACCACAGAAAAAGATTGGGTCAAGCTTTCTCCATCCATGCAGCATGCCTGTTACGTGGTCCACCAAAGCATGACCTTAGAGGACCCTGAACGCTTTTCTCAATTTATAGCAGGGACCATTTCATTGTAATGTGAGACCCTTTCCAAGACATCCATCATTTCTTTGGCTGAAAGAGGGGTCCCAAGCAGGCTTTGGTAAATCCCACGATGGGTCAATACACGAGGGACATACGCACGTGTTTCTGCAAATGGAATGGCTTCTATAAACGATAAGGTGTCTAGATAGGTGCGCATTTTCGGAAATTTTCTAATCCAAGGCATGACTTTATGAGGACCTGCATTATAGGCCGCTATGGTTGGCACCAAGGCACCAAACATGCCCTTTTTTTCTTTTAATTCTGCAATACCTAAACAAAAGCTATAGTTGGATTCCATCATCCGCTTTTCATTGACAGGAAGACCGGCTAAGCGCGCTAATTTCTTGAGTTCATGAGGCATAATTTGCATAATACCCAGGGCCCCGGCTGAACTGACGATCCCTGGATTAAAGCATGTTTCTGCCAAAGTAATGCCATAGACCAGGGCAGGGTCTTCTGCTGGTATAGGCAAAGGAACCATGGGATAGGCTTCTCGAAAAGTAGACGATGGACCATCCGAAAGAAAACCTTGTGCTACAAGGGTCACTTGCATAGGGTCCCATTCTTTAACGATCTCTAGGACCTTTTTTTGATCTTGAGGCGATTGTGCTAAGTTCATTAAATCTTTGATCATAACTTGCACAAAGGGAGAAAAGGTTTCCATAGCCTGTTTCCCCTTGGCTTGCTTCCAAGCTTCAATGATGGACAGGACCTCTTGCTGTTGTGGGGATTGAAACCCTTGATGTCCTTGAATAGAAGAAAACTGAACTTTGCAGGGTCGTCCCAGTTTCATAAGCGCCATTTGTCCATAAAAGAAAAAAGGATACTGAGAAGCTTTTTCAAAGCAGGTCGTTGCTTGATCAAAATGACCTAACCGTTCATAGCACAGACCCGCCCAAAAATAGGCTCTTGTTTTATAGCGTTGCGCAGATCTCTCGGGAAACACCAGGGGCTTTCGACTGGCCAGAATACTCTCAGGGGAATCATAGAGCAGTCCAGGGACTGCAGCACACTCTTGAAAGAGCTTAGAGTCATCCGCAAGCCACAAGAAGGTTTTCAAGGCTTTTTTAGTGGGAAGATCCGGAGATTGGGTGTTGCGCACTCCAAAAAAATAGAGTAATCCTTCTAAGGATGAGGATTCTGCCCATGAAGCATGATCCCCATAGACTTTTGTAAGCGTCACAGAGCCCTGCTCGCCTAATACATGCATGGCCAAAGAAAACATGTTTTGCGCTTCTGATTCTTTCCCCAGTGAACGCAAACGATACCCTTCTTGCATGCAATCGCGTAAGAGCGAGAGATAGATGCTATCGAGAGCCTTGAGAAAATTCTGCGTTGCATACGCGTTGGGACTCTTAGGCAGAGTGTTCCAAATCTGTACGGCTTTTTTAGGCTGACTCGCTCGAATGTAATAGCGTAACCGTGCAAGATCTAAAATAATAGGGTTTTTACCCCGTAACGCAGCATAGTCCATCAGCAAGGTTTTATCCTGAATATAAGCTTTTTTTTCAGCAAATCGCAGGGCAATCCAAAGCGGATCTTTAGGTGAAAACCCATTCTTTTTTAAAAGGTCCAACGCCAATTCCAAGTGGTTTTCTAAAATAAGAAAATGAATTCTGTTTATATGGTCTTTTTTATGCAGCTCAAACAGACGGTCCGGTTCACGTCCTTGGGCACGCCGAACAAAAAAGGCTTGATCTTTTAAAGAAAGGGCATGGGTTGTCCAAAATTCCAGCAATTGTTTCTGAAAGCGTTGTTTAGCAAAAGAGGGACGAGAGGATACATTGCGATAGAGGATCCATCCCTCTGGGGTGAGAGGAGGATGCTTGGAAAAATAGTTCTTAAGTTCATCTGAGTTTCTTATTTTGAAAGAAACCAGATGTGTATTTTTAATAAGAACAGCTGATCTCTCTGCTTTTTTCTGGGCCGCTTTTAATGTTTTTGGAAACAAAGACCACCACTGTGGTTTTTGCCTTGAAAGATACACCAACTGATGCAAAGAGGGACCTTTTCCCAGGATGATTTCATCTTTAGTCCATGGACTATATATGGGTGTTGAAGAAGCCAAACCCATTCCAGTGGTCAAAGAAAGGACCAAAAGAACATTAGAAATGGATAATTGCACTTTTATGAAAAAAATTTTTTTCTATCATAACATTTTTTTAAAGAAAAACATAAAATTTAAAGATTAGATAAAATAAGTCTCTTAAAGTTTTCATGGAATAATAGCCTTTTTTTGTATTATTGTGGGATACATTGCTTTTTAATGAGAAGAGTCCTTGCCTTATGAATGATGATTCTGCACAATGAACTCGACGTTGAATTCTTGTTGGAGGGGTAGACCTATCTTATATCTCTTCTTTGGAACATCCTTTTGTATCCATGATATCTGCCATTTCTGATGTTTCTTGGATGCTGCATTGGGAAGAAGATTCCCTTTGCACAGAAGGAGCCTGGCTTCTTTCATCCCCTATGATGGAGTTATTTTCTTATGGCTTGAGGTGTTCAGGCCATGCTGATCTTGCTCTAGCAGAGGTGAATGTGTTGATTACAAACGATGTTGGCATGATTCCTTATAATCGAACCTATCGTGGATTTGATCGGACTACTAATATTTTGGCTTTTCCGTCTATAGCAAAAGGAGATCCATGGATTAAACCACCAGAGGGGCCTTTATTTTTAGGGGATTTGATTCTAAGCCAAACGACAGCCATGCGGGAGGCATTAGAAAAGGAGATTTCTTATGAAGCCCATGGGACCCATCTTCTTGTGCATGGGTTTTTGCACCTTCTCCATTATGATCACCATACTGAAAAAGAAGCTCAAGAAATGGAACATCTTGAAAAGACAATTCTTGCACAAAAAGGATGGCCTGATCCCTATGAAGAGGATTAATTTAAACCTTATTTTCTTACAGATTACTAATAACATCAGAGGGGGTTGTTCATGTGGAATGCGCTGAAATTGTTCTTAGGGTATAAGGCAAAAAAGACAGAGCTTTTGCCAGACCCTGTGAAAGCATTTTGGGCCAAGCCTATAGAAGACATTATGATTCCGCGAAGCGATATTATAGCCGTATCCACTAGCGCATCCTTTGAGGAAGTCTTGAAAAAATTTTTAAAAACAGGATTACGTTGGATGCCAATCTATCAAAACACCTTGGACACCTTAAAAGGGGTTTTGAGCATTCATTCTGTGCTTTCTTTAAGAGAATCCTCTTTGCGGGAAACAACGACAGGAGAAATTCATTGGGGTCGTCATTTGAATCAAGCCTTTTTTGCGCCTACCTCTATGACGGTCTTAGAAGCTTTGCGTAATTTACAACATCGTCATAAGGCTGCCCTTATTTTCGTGGTAGATGAACATGGGGGGATAGAAGGTTTGTTAAGCAAAGGACACATTCTAAAAGCTCTCTGTTCTTCGTGCTTTGAGCATGTCATAGAAGAAGAAGGGGAAATGATTGTAGAGCGTGAGCCCGTTTGGGTGATTGATGGACGCATGGATTTAGAAGCCTTTGAAGAAGAATTAAAGGCGAAACATCTTTTTGAAGAAGAGGGTGAATCTCGTGTGAATACGGTGGGGGGATGGTTATGTTCTTATGTCGGGCGCGTCCCTTTAAAAGGCGAAATCATTCAGCATCCTTCAGGCTTTGTCTTTGAAATTCGTCAAGCGACTCCTCGTAAAATTCATCAAATTGCTATTCTTGAAGTCCCTACACCCTAGGCTAGGAAAACATTTTACAGTAGATTTTTTATCTATTTTGAGATACGGTAGAAATAAGTTCGCCTGAGAAGGGTGCGCTGGGTTTTTTTCTTTCTCTAGAGTGTATAGTTATGAATTTCAAGGGTAATGCCAAAAGTATTGCGCTTTGGGTTATTGTTGCGTTGTTCTTGGTGGCACTGTTTAATATTTATCAGGGAAGTTTTCGTGGAGAACGACAAGTCGTTCCTTTGTCTGAATTTATCGAATCCGTTAAATCAGGTAAAGTTCAAGAGGTCATGTTAAAGGATCAAGAATTACAAGCCATTGATAAAGATAAGCGTGCTTTTGTTACACACGCACCACGGTATTACAATCCTATTCCTTTGCTGACAGAGCAGAATGTGCGATTTCAAACTGCTCCACCTGATACGTCCTCCTTTACCCTATTTGCCTTATTCCAGATGTTGTTTCCTTTGCTTCTTTTTGGAGGAGCCTGGTTCTTCTTTTTTCGTCAAATTCAAAATAACAATGGTCGAGCCATGGGCTTTGGGAGGTCTAAAGCAAAATTAGCAGATCCACAAAAAAATACTTTGACTTTTAAAGATGTGGAAGGGATTGAAGAGGCCAAGGAAGATTTGCGCGAGGTGGTGGATTTCCTAAGAGATCCACAGCGGTTTCAGGCCATTGGTGGAAAGATTCCTAAGGGCATTTTATTGGTGGGGCCTCCGGGAACGGGGAAGACCCTTTTGGCTAAGGCGGTATCGGGTGAAGCCAAAGTTCCATTTTTTTCGGTTTCAGGTTCTGATTTTGTAGAAATGTTTGTGGGAGTTGGAGCCTCAAGGGTGCGGGATTTATTTGCCCAAGCCAAACAGCATGCGCCGTGTATCGTCTTTATCGATGAAATTGATGCTGTAGGGAGACATCGCAGCATGGGCGGACCAGGGGGAGGGCATGATGAGCGAGAGCAGACTCTCAATCAGCTTTTGGTAGAAATGGATGGGTTTGATCCCAAGGAGGAAGTCATTATTATGGCTGCCACCAATCGTTTGGATGTGTTAGATTCTGCCCTGTTAAGGCCCGGTCGTTTTGATCGGAATATTTCTGTTGATTTACCAGATTTACGCGGAAGAGAGCGTATTTTAGGGGTCCATCTTAGAAAAGTTCGTGTGGTGCCTACGCTTTGTTTGGAAACCATTGCCCGTGGGACGCCTGGATTTTCAGGGGCAGATTTAGCAAATTTAGTGAATGAAGCGGCCTTATTAGCAGCTCGTTTTCGCAAAAAAGTGGTCGATCAAAATGATTTTGAAATTGCGCGTGATAAGCTTTTGATGGGGTCTGAGCGGCGCTCTTTGGTCATGACCGAAGATGAGAGAAAATTAACAGCCTATCATGAATCCGGGCATGCCATTGTGGCCTATCATTCACCTCATTCTGATCCTATTCACAAAGCCACCATTATTCCTCGTGGAGGGGCGTTGGGCATGGTGGTGCGTTTGCCGGAAGGGGATCGAGTTTCCATCAGCAAACAAAGATTATTGGCTGATTTGGCCGTGGCCATGGGGGGGCGGGTTGCAGAAGAACTGATTTTTGGAGAGGATCGGGTGACGACTGGGGCTTCTTCCGACCTTCAACAAGCTACCTTAATCGCCAAGAACATGGTGGTTAAATGGGGCATGAGCGAATTGGGGCTCGTTTCTTATTCGGGCAAAGAGAATGACGGATGGAGACCTGCCAAAGAATTTTCAGAAGAGGTCATGAGGTCCATTGATAAAGAAGTGAAAAAAATATTAGAGCAAGCTCACAAGCAAGCCATTCATATTTTGACGTTACATGCTGCTCATTTAGAGATTTTAGCCACCCATCTTTTGGAAAATGAGACGCTAACAGGAAAAGAAATCGATCTTCTTTTGACAAAGGGATCCTTTGATAGGGTGGTTAAGGTGAAGAGTTCGAAAGTTGCTGCCAAATCTTCTTCAACTAAACGTCCCAGAGTGGCGCGTCGTGCCCCTGTATTTTTACCGCAAGAAGGAGAAGCTTAAGAAAGAAATGTTTGATGCGCTTGCAAAAGCATCCTCTATTTTTCTATGCTATGAAGGGGATTAGAGCTAGGACAATAAGACATGACGACGCCTATTATGGTTCAATACAAGACCATCAAAGACCAGCATGCGGATTGTATTTTGCTCTTTCGTTTGGGTGATTTTTATGAACTGTTTCAAGAGGATGCTAAAGTTGCTTCTGTAGCCTTAGATTTAGTTTTGACATGCCGTGGAAAGGGATCTTCTGAAGAAATTCCCATGTGTGGATTTCCTGTGCATGCCTCTGAAACGTACATAGCGCGTTTGATCAAAAAAGGATTTCGCGTAGCGATTTGCGAGCAAATAGAATCTAGCGAAAAAGAAAACAAGGCTCCAAAATCAGCAAAAAAACTGTTAAATCGAGAGGTGGTCCGCATCATTACACCAGGGACGTTAACCGAAGACTCTTTATTAGAAGCACGACATCATAATTTTTTAATGGCATTGTATCCTCATGATGAGACCGTTGGAATTGCCTCCATTGATATTTCAACAGGCGCTTTTTTTATCGAATCCCATGGGCTTTCATCTCTTTCTGCAGTATTAGGTCGATTGCAGCCCCAAGAAATTTTAGTGCCAGATTCTTTTTTAGAACATCTGGAAGAATCTTCCTATTGGAACGATTGGAAACGAAAAATCCATCCGCTTCCCGTAGCGCGTTTTGATGGAGGTGAAGCGCGCTTAACCTCTTTTTATCAAATGGCGACTCTTAAGGGATTAGGCAATTTTTCTGCCTGTGAGTTGGCCGCAGCAGGAGGTGTATTGGATTATGTTTTGTTGACGCAAAAACGCAGTGCCTTGGCGCTTTCTCGGCCAAGAAAATTAGATCGCACGAATTTTTTGGAAATGGATGCCTTTACACGCCGTAATTTAGAGCTATTGCAAACTTTTTCCGGGGAAAAATCAGGGGCCTTACTCACGTCATTAAATTGGACGGTGACGTCCATGGGGGCACGCCTCTTTTTCTTGCGCCTCACCCATCCTCTTCGTCAGGTTGCTCCTCTGCTAGAGCGCTTGGATAGCGTTGCTTTTTTTGTGTATCAAAAAGAAAAACGCACTATTTTGCGGGAAATACTCAAGACGCTTCCAGACCTAGAACGCGCCCTTTCACGGATTTTAATGGGCCGTTGGAGTCCTCTAGATTTAGGCATTTTACGTACAACCCTAAAGCGTTTGCCTGCTTTATGTGCCTTGTTTTCCGCGGATGATCCTTTACCCAGTGAATTTTTTGGCATGTTATTTTCTGTGCCGCAAAGCTTGGCAGATCGATTGGAAAGTGCACTGAATGAAGAACTTCCTGCTTTTTTAAAAGATGGCAACGTCATCGCAAAGGGGCATTGCCCCTTACTTGATGCAGCACGATCCTTTCGCGATCAAGGAGAAACCTTAATTCAAGCGTTGCAAGTCAAATATGCACAAGAAACACACCTTTCTTCGCTGAAAATTCGGCGTAATGCCATCATCGGGTATTATATAGAAGTCAGCCCTTCTGTTGCATCAAAAGTTCCCTTTCATTTTATTTTGAGGCAATCCCTTGTTTCTGGGGCACGCTATACCACCGCTGAATTGATGGAGTTAGAGCAAAATCTGCTTTCGGCTTCTGATGAAGTGCTTCAGAAAGAAAAACACTTGGTAGAATCCCTGATTCAAGAAATCATTGCTCATACCGAACCCTTACGCGGGATTGTTCAAACCTTAAGTCTTTTGGATGTGTCCTCTGCCCTGGCAGAATTAGCAGTTCAGTCCCAGTATATTCGGCCTGTTTTAGATGATTCGAAAACCTTTCGCATCACAGGTGGGCGTCATCCCGTGGTGGAGCGTCTGCAAAGCGTTCCCTTTGTAAAAAACAATTGCATTTTGCATGAAGAAGAGACTTGTTGGCTTTTAACCGGTCCAAATATGGCAGGAAAAAGTACTTTTTTGCGACAAAATGCTCTTATTGCATTAATGGCACACATGGGGAGTTTCGTTCCAGCCTCTTCAGCACACATTGGCATCGTGGATCGCATTTTCAGTCGTGTCGGTGCATCAGATGATTTAGCCCGTGGATATTCTACATTTATGGTAGAAATGATCGAAACCGCATCCATCTTAAATCAGGCTACGGATAAAAGCTTGGTGATTTTAGATGAAGTCGGTCGAGGAACGGCTACTTATGATGGTCTTTCATTGGCATGGGCTTGCATTGAACATCTTTTAGAGCCATTACAGTGTCGGACATTATTTGCGACCCATTATCATGAACTTGCTGCGCTTTCTGGTCTTAAAGGTTTGGCTTTTTACACGCTTAAGGTCAAAGAATGGGAAAAGAATATCGTATTTCTCCATGAAATTGTGCCTGGCGTTGCAGATCGTTCTTATGGGCTGCATGTAGCTCGATTGGCTGGCATTCCAGAATCGGTGTTGCATAGAGCTGAGACCATTCTTAAATCTCTAGAAGCACCGGGTAAAAAAGCCCAATAGGGGCGAGGGGAACTTGCTTCTTGCGCTCATGATGGCCTTCTTTCCTAATCTTGTGTTGTCTGGTTGGCTGCCTACTGGAGCTGATGTGGCATTAAAAATCATTCAAAAATCACAATCTAAGTAAAAAGCAAAAATTTTCTTAGACCTCTTTTGAAATAAGCTAGATAATCAATACCTATTGGGCAAATGAACCCTATCTTCAATGCGTCAGATCACAAGAGCAAATCTGGAGAAGAATAAGCTAACTATGGAAGATCCATTCCTTATGGCGCTTGAATCGTTTTATGAACTGCACAGCTACACCTAAGAGAAAAAGTGATAGAACCCATGAAATCAGGTCACGAACAAAAAGCGACAGGAAAAACATTTAAAAGCAGCGCAAGGAGGTGGTGATAAGATGGAAAAAAGAAAGGGAAATTTGACCTCAGTCACACCTAGGCAGCAGAGGCAGATCAATCCAGAAGCGCTTAGAATGGATGTTGCCCCCATGAAAACAAAACATTTGCAGAGATAGAGAAAGGATTGAATGCAAGTATTTGCTCTGTTTATAGCAGGCTAAAGAAATATGCTTTTAGCTATAAAAAAGCTTTTACTTACCTGGAAGAAAACCCAGGAAAACATCATAAAAACCCATAAATTATAAAAAATGTTTCAGCCAAAAACTTTGATGATATTACGAGAGTGGCGCTAACATAAAGCGCGGCTTGGCAAAAAAGTCAATTGCTACCAAGTCAAAAGAGCAATCAATAGAATCAAAGAACCCATATCATTGCAGGATACATCTATAGCTCCTATGGTTTTTAATGGTGCATATCGTGCCGAACTCTTTAATAGTTGGGTAGAATCCCCTGCTGATAAAGGCACTAAAGCCAGAGCCAACTGTTGCAATGGATCATGCAGCGTTCCATAAATCTAATAAAATCCAAGCATTATAGGATTTGCAGGATATAGAATAATATTTTTCCATCTTATGCACCAGACCTAAACCCCCATAGAAACATTCTGGGCTACGATGAAACGATAGATTCGCAATAAAAAGATGCAATAAACTTTATGAAACCCTTGTCGAATGGTTGCAGTTCTCAAGTGCAACTTAACATACGATATCTAACGGCTTGTGTCACTCAAGAATAAAGCTGTATTGCATCGCTGGAAAAGAACACAAGAATGGATAGAATCTATGGGGTGTAATGGTATTGTTCTGCCTCATAATCTCCAGATTTAAATGCCATAGAGAGATGGATTAACTTTTAGATATTACTTTTATTCGTTCCAAAATTGAGCGCAACGATTACAAGCGCATAAATATCCATACAGCAGCTATATGATTTTCAAGTTTTTTAGAGAAAGAAAATATTTTTGGAACCACAAGACTTAATTGTTTTCGTACGGTGGTGGTGAAGCCCTCTATATGACTTGTAGCATAAGGACTAGATTCCCAAAATCTGCTTTACTATGCCAGCCTTTATCTCTTTCTGCCAAAAACTTTGGATTCTTTTGTTATTTCTTGATCCAACAAAACGCAAAAAAACTCTCTGGTGAATCCAGGTTTAAAGCAAATCCACTGTTTGCTGGACTTCTTTTAACATAGGGGCACCTTTCGTCAGTTCAATGTTTCTTGAAACGCTACGAACTTTGCTATTTATAACCTACTGCAACCACCAGTGACCTATTTTTTCTCCTTTCACAACAGGACAATACTGGCTAACAAAACGCGTTTCGTGCAAAAAACATCTTATTGCATGGGGGATTGGATCTATTTTTGGTGGGGGCCAGACACTCTTTTGCAACCCTTGTACATGGTGCTCTAGGCCCTGAAGGCTTTTCCTATGATTGTACCCAAAGCAACGTGGACACTGTAGCATACAATCATGCTTTTTAGAAAAAACGTCACTCTACTTATCAGCTTTGGAAATTAGCTCCACTTGAGAATGACCTAGATTATAATGGATGATAGGATAAAAATTCTTACCTTTAATAGGCTTATTCCATCCTAACGGATTCCATATATTCCCTTTTCTGCATAGCAATCAACTCATTGAAGAAGGACGTTGCTTAGAAAGTTCTGATGAAAGAGGAGCTAGTGTTGAAGAAACAAGAATCATAGGAGAAAGCCCCCATTTTTGACGAAATAGCTTGCGAAGGCAGCGTTCTGCAACTTCTTCAATAAAAGGAAGCATAGGAATTTTCGACATGATTTTCTGCAATGTTGGCCCAGAAAAGGTTTCTTGGAACTCTTTTTTAATGTGCTCTTTCCATTCCGTGCGTTCTAACTCATTTTCAAACACCCCCCTAGCCATAAGATGTTTGCCAGTCAGTTTTCGCGTCGTCTGACAAAAACTAACCACAACATGAAGTAATCCCTGTTCTAAAAGCTGTTTGCGTTCGGTCATAACCCGTCCTTCACTGGGTATCAGACGCAACCCATCGACGATTAATCGCCCTGTTGGAACATCAAAAAGGTGCTGGACTCGCTCTCCATCAAGGCGAAAAAGTTGACCATTTTGAGGGCGAATGACTTGAGGTATCCCTAAAGTTCTAGCAAATTCAGCATGTTCTCGGATGTGTCGATCTTCTCCATGTACGGGAATCGAAATAGAAGGCTTAATCCATGCATACATCTGCTTAAGCTCGTCCCTGCAAGGATGTCCCGAAACATGCAATCCATCTTTGTGGGTGACAATATCCACATTTAACAAGGCGAGTTTGTTTTGTAACGCTGAAATGCCTTCTTGATTTCCAGGAATCACACGCGAAGAAAAAATAACCGTATCGCCTTTGGCCAGCTGAAAAACAGGATGAGTGCCATAGGCCATACGCGTTAATGCTGCCCGAGGTTCAGCTTGACTGCCTGTTGTGAGAATCAAAAGACGCGCAGGCGCAATAGCTTTGCACTCTTCTAATGGAACAAATTGAACGCTATCGTCTAAATAACCACATTGTCGTGCCGCTTCTACCATGCGCTGAAGAGAAATGCCCACAAGCGCTACTTCTCTTTTATTCTTTTTAGCCGCCTTATAGCAACTTAAAATACGTGCAAGATTAGATGAAAAACAAGATAAAATAATGCGATTGCCTGAGCATTCTGCGATAATTTCTTCTAGATTCGTTTGCACCTCTTTTTCTGATCCTGAAGTGCCTTCTTCAAAAACGTTTGTAGAATCACACACCATGGCCAAAATACCTTCTTTGCCCAAACGTATGAGGCGTTCAGCATCAATGGTAGGGCCAATCAATGGGGCTGGATCAATTTTCCAATCCCCTGTATGAAAAATAGATCCTTCTTGGGTCTTGATCACCAATGCATTGGGTTCTGGAATGGAATGGGTTAAGGATACAAATTGGACGCCAAAAGGACCCACCTGAAAAGAGCCCTCTAACGGGATCTCGATGACAGGCGCTTTTATCCCTAAATCCTTTAGTTTTTTTCGTAGAATAATGGCCGTAAAAGGGGTCGCATATAAGGGACATTTCAAAAAAGGCCATAGGTAGGCTACACCCCCCACATGATCTTCGTGTGCATGGGTGATCACAAGACCTGACAGTTTATCCAGGCCTATGGCAGCCATAAAAGCTCGTATATCAGGCGTGATAACGCGGTCTGGAACCCTGGAAAAGGTAATGCCATTATCCACCATCAGCCATTTTCCTTGTGAATGATAAAAATTGGCATTCATTCCAATTTCTCCACATCCTCCAAGAGGCAAAAAATGCAAACCTTGAAGATTTCCCAGCATTGTATTCCAAGACTGAACTTTGTTCATGCGATTCTGGGTCCTTTCTTCATCTTTTCGAAATAGGATATCATATTCTTTTTTTAGGGAAAAGGACTCTGACACTGCAGTTAAGAGAAAAAGAAGCTTTTAGGCACTCTAAAAGATTGAAAAAAGGATTATAAGTCTATTGACACATGAAATTTTATGAGAAGACCTTTCTCACAGATGGGAATTTTTATAGAGCATGATATCATAGAAAAAGTTTTTAATATGGGCAGGCCTCTTGAAATCCATTGAACCTTCTGTTAGGCAGCTGTACCACATGCCTTTTTGTCCTTTATCTAGAAAAATTGTCTTTGCACTGAGAGAAAAAGGACTGCTTTTTCAAGAGCATATTGAAAAAACATGGGCTCCTTCCGATGCTTTGTTGAAATTTAGCCCCAGAGGAACGCTTCCTGTTTTGATTGAAGGGAGTAGGATATGTTCCAATGATTATGTGGCCTGCGAGTATTTAGAGGATGCTTATGCACCTTCTTTTATGGGAGAATCCCTTGAAGTGCGGATAAAAGTCAGAAGCATTCTGTCGTATTTTGATGGACTCTTTTATCAAGATGTGTATCAAGTCTTATTTCATGAGCGCGCCCTGAATCATCGCATGGGTCATGCTGCTGGCCCCAATACGGATGTATTGCGAAAGGGAAGGGCCACGTTACGTGCATGCATGTCTTATTTGAATGGTATTGCTGGGCAGGATGCGTATTTAGCAGGAAAAACCTTTTCTTGGGCAGATATTTCTGCCGCCGCACATTTGTCCTGTATTGATTATTTGGGAGATATTCCTTGGGAAGATTTTCCCGAAGCAAAAGAATGGTATGGAAAAATTAAATCACGCCCCACCTTTCGTCCTTTTCTTGCCCAAGATTTCCCAGGGTTAGAGCCTGCCCCGCATTATGGCATTTTAGATTTTTAAACACTGGGATTAAACATCAAAAACACCTGTTGCGCCATGTTTAAGATAGGTTTCAAATCCCAAAAGCCCACGAATTAAGGTCGCTGTGATGGGGAGAGGTTGCGATGGAGATGGATGGGGCACAATCAAAGAGGCCTCTTGAAATAAAAAATGCATACGAAACGCATTGATGGCGCGCGCTGTCAATGCATCTAAAATTCCCGTGGGCTTGAGATTGGTATAGCCAATTTGAATGAGTTTTTTTTGAATCCAATGCAGCTGTTCTTGTTGATCTGAAAAAACTGGCAAAGGGGATGACCCTATCTGGGGAAGAATGCCTAACCCTGCATGGGCTAGTTCTTGCCAGAAAAAAGTGGGGCCAGGATCTGTTTTTGGCAAGAAAACACCAGGATTTCCTGGAAGTTTATCTTGACGGTCCCAACCAATATCGCTATGTGCCACAATGTTTTTAGGGTCTATGTGATGTTGCTTGACAAGCTGATGCATCAAAGATGAAGTTGTTTTAACCTGAAAATCTCTGTAACGTCCAAAATGAAAAAAATTCAACCCATCCGCGTAGCCAATAGACTGAACCTCAATGCCCAAGGTACACGCATTCAAGTTCCCTTCAGCAGACCAATTGGACCAATGACTTTTCCCAGCATGCCAAGCACGATCTTGATCCTTAACCAATTGAATCACAGGCGCAACGTGTGGAAAACGCACAGGATGGTCGGCAATTTTTTCTAAAACCAAACGCATTCCATTCAGTTTAATAGACTTTTTCAGCGTTTCCCTTGCTTTTTTTTTCAGTTGATGCATGGTGCAAGCGGGGATAAAATAATGCGCACTGACCTCTTGTGTGGTCAAAGAACGCACGCATTGTTCAAAGCTTTGATGCCCAAGACAATGGGCTACAATCCCTAAAATAGGCTCTTTTTTTCGGGAATCAAAATAAGGAGAAGGAATAAATATAAGATCAAACATTCTATTTTTGGTTGCATGCTTTGCTTTATTATAAAGTTTTGCCTCAGGCAAAGTCTTCTTTTATAGACCAGAGGCGGCAAAAAAAGAACTATAAGCGGGTATTGGAAAGCATACCTCTCGCTGTACTATGGTTCGGTAAGGAAAAAAAAGAAGGAAAAAGATGAAAATGACGGTACGGCAAAAATGGCTTTTATTGGTCCTGGGGTCTTTCGGTTGTCTCATCAGCGATCAACTGTTAAAGCATGAGGTGAGAGTGCTGTTAACATTAAAACCAAGAATTGTTTTTTCGTCTTTTTTTTCCCTTGTATCCGCGTGGAATCCTGGCATTAGTTGGGGATTATTTCCCTTTCAATCTAGGGGGGCGCAACTGCTTTTTTTGGGATTTCTTATGGGATGTATTGGTGTATTAGGGATGTGTTACTGGAAAGAAGAACGAAAAAGCGCTCGGGTTGCACTGATGATTATCATCGGAGGCGCCCTCAGCAATGCCCTAGATCGAGTGATGTTTGGTGCAGTTTATGATTTTTTAAGTTTTCATTCTGGAAGCTGGTACTTCCCCGTTTTCAATCTTGCTGATATGCTCGTTACTATTGGATTTTTAGTATTGATGAAAGACCTATTCCAATGGAACTCTTTAAAAAATCGCAAAAAATCTCCATGATCCTTTTGATTGTTGGTGCATTTTTTCTTGCAGGATGTGATCAAGTTAAACAAACTTTAGGCTTTGAAAAAACTGCGCCTGACAGCTTTAGCATCAATCCTAGAAATCGAGACCTAGAAATTCCTCCAGATTTCTCGCTATGTCCAGGGATAGAATCCAAGATTCCAGAAAAAAAAACTCCAGAAAAAAATGAGGGCATGAAAGAAGCAGAAAAAGAACTTCTTCGTCGCCTTCCTTCTTCTTAAGAACTTTCATCCCTTAGGAATGTGTGCAGAATGAATGGATTTAAAAAAATTAAGACTTTTTATATTCTTTTTAAAAAAGAGAATGGTTGCAAAAAAATCTTACCTCTCAAAGAGAAAGGATCCTATTTCTTTAGCCTATCCATTGATTCATGAGAAATCGCCCCCTTTTAAGGCAAGATTTGATGGCCTTCCCAAAAGGCAACAGTCCCACACAGGATGAATTGACAAAAGCCCTTGATCTTGCACATCAAGCCCTTAAAAACATTGAAAAAAAAGGAGAAGGAGGGGTGTATCCCTTCCTAGAGGATCCCTTTTTTCCTCAGGATATTGTGTTGCTTCATCTGGCCCATTTTCATCATTTTCGCGTCATCCTAATTATAGGACCTCATGATGCTTTGAGCGCCTTAAAAGCACTTGTCGCCTTGGTTCAATCTTGGGTATGGATCGAAGGAGGAAGGCCTCGTCTTTGTTTCTTAGAAAAAATGGATCCAGAGTTGTTCTGGGAATTGCTTTCCATCATTGATCCAATCACGACAGGGGTGATTGTCATGACGCCTGAACCTGCAAGCTCGGAAACGGTGTTGATGTTAATGCGTTGTTTAGATCATTGGGGAAGTGTGATCGATCCTAGCGCGTTGTCTCACCATTTTTTCTTGATTTCAATGGCTCTTAAGGGAGAGAGCATTAAAGATCCTTTGGGTTCTATTTTGCATCATTTTCGCCTTCCCCATCGTATAGAACCACATATAGTGCTTCCTCTGGCTTGTTTTTCACCCATGACATTAATTCCTGCACTTTTCACGGGGATTCAGTGGAAAAAATTTTTAGAGGGCGCTGCTTTGACGTGTTCGCAATTTTTTCAACATCGTCTTAAACTTCCTCTTGAAGGGATTGCTTTACTCTGGGTTGCCCATCACAAAGGGTTTTCTTATCCCGTTGTGCATGCTTGGGAAACCTGTTTTTCTGCCCTCAAAGGATGGATGAAAATCAGTTGGAATGCTTTTTCTCTTCCTGTTTTATTGGGAGAAGCTTTGCCTAAGCAGCGTCATCTCTTCACCGTTTTATTAGAAAAACGTGTTTTACGAGAGCCCCTCAATTCCACATTGTGGTCTGCTCTTCCTCAAGTCAAAGCTTTGTCTTCTACCTCCTTAGGGGAAAATTTACAACAGACTCAAATGAAGTTTTGCCACGACATGGTTCAAAAAGGGCACTGGGTTAGGACGCTTAGCATCAATCTCTTGAATGAAGAAACCTTGGGTGCTCTCTTTATGAACCACCTACTAGAAGCCTTGCTGATGCAAGAAATGTTGGATCTTTCAAAAACAGAAAACACATGAGGAAATCATTTATGCAAAAGAGAAAAATATGGAAAATTTTAGGGAAGATCTTCCTGTGGCTTTTCTTGTTAGGAGCGATATCTCTTGGGGTGTTTAAAAAATTAAGACATCTAGTGCTTTCGAACATCACGCTCGTTAGGTTTCTATCCACGTATACGCCTTATGCCTCTTATGTAACTCCCAAGCCTCTACGCCCTGAATATGGTGTGGCACTTTATCAATTGATGAAGGATATTCACGATGTACTAGAGGTCTGCCATATTCCCTATTGGATCGAAGCAGGGACGTTATTAGGGGCAGTGCGTCATGGTGGCATTATCCCTTGGGATGATGATATTGATACGCAAATTCATGAAAAAGACTGTTCTGTTTTTGTAAAAAAAGCCATTCCCTTATTTAAAGCCCTTGGATATGGAGTGTCTTATTTTTCCAAGCATGGAGGCGTTCGCGTATGGATGTCGCCAAAAAAAATCACTTTATTGCAGGATGAGGTGTTGCCAGGTGCCGATATTTTTTATGCCAAAGAAAAAAAACCAGGGGAACTCTTTATTTGGGGATGCAAAAAAAGCTTAAAACTGGCCGCATTGTTGCCCTTAAAACGCTATGCTTTCGGAGCTCTTTGGGTCTGGGGACCTGCCAATCCTATTCCTTATCTAGAAGAGCTCTATGGTAAAAACTGGAATACCATGGCTAAACGAGGTAATGACCATAGTACGATTCACAAAAGAAGCCAACATGAGACTTTTATTCTTGAAGATTTTTCTCCTCTGCGTCCTTTTGGCCCCCTAGAAGATCATCGAATATGGCTTGAAAAAAAGAGTCGAACACAACCCTAATTCTGTTTTACTGAAGGAGAGCACTTGACCAAATGGGGAATTCTCTTTATCCTAAAGCAATCAAGGAAGACCGAGGCGGGTATGTGCAAGTTAAAGACCCACAGTGGAACAAAAAAAAGGTTTCGCATGAGTTCAACGGGAAAAATCCTTCGCGCCTATGCGTTTAAAAAGCATAATCTTAGGAAGCGTTCCAAGGACATGAAGAGAGCTTCTAGAGGCACTGTAGTGATGCATGCAAGTGACGCCAAGATTATTCGTAGGGCGTTTATTCCCTATGGATTAGCGTAAGGGAGAAAGCCATGGCACGCGTTAAAGGAGGCGTGACGAGTCGCGCTCGTCATAAAAAAATTCTTAAGATGGCCGAAGGGTATCGTGGACGTACGAGTAAGTGTTTCCGCTTAGCACTTCCTAGAGTCGAGAAGGCACTGCAATATGCTTATCGGGATCGACGTGCAAGAAAGCGAGACATGCGTGCGTTATGGATTCAGCGTATTAATGCAGCTTCCCGCTTAGATGGGGTGTCTTATGGAGAATTTGTCCATGGTTTGAAGGTCTTGAAGATCGATCTTAACCGAAAAATCCTTTCAGATATGGCCGTAGTGGATCCAAAGAGCTTTTCTTATCTTGTTCATCGGGTCAAAGAAACTGTTGCGTGTCGTCTAGTGGTTATGTAAAGGCAAGACATGCTTGGTGAGAGGACTATTTCCCCTTTCTTTCTAGAAAAGGGAAACTCTCCTTCGCAAAATGAATGAAGTTGTTTTGTCCTTAAAACATACATATTGCATTCACATCAGATGCATTTTTTGGCATTTGAATAAAAAACAAATCGTCTTAAATCATGTATTACAGCACTGGTGCTCATATCCAATTCACGCGCTATGTCTTCTGAAGTCACATTGGTCTTGTTTGTGATGGGTTTCATAAGCTTTTCTTTTTCAATCTTGGGTGCGGCCATCAATGCTTTTTCGCGCAGCAAAGACCTTCACTCTTGTAGCGAATCATGCATTTCCTGTTGTTTTGTTAAGCAGCAGCTTTTTTTATAGCCGGCATGGAGA
>CANGUX010000007.1 GCA_947457385.1 Holosporales bacterium | reverse complement strand
ATTAAGCATGCCTCCATGAATTGTGCTATAGATTTAGCTATTCCAATTAATTTTTGTATTTACTTCGAATTTTTTCTATGGCAGTTCTTAAGTTTTGAATCTCCTCAAACAGTTTTTTTCTCGTTTCTAATAAATCTGGTTTGTTGAGATTGACCGATGTTGAAAGCTCTGCAAGCTTTTCCTTTCGGGCCTTAACCGTCGCTAAATTATTATTTAAAGTGCTCTTTAGCACCGGCCCAAGAGAACGATCTAAATCAAGCTCGCCATCTTTATCTGTACCCAATGCATCCAATTCACTTATTGTAAATTGGGGCTCTCCAGCTTTTTGTTCGTCTATTTTTGATGTTTTAATCTCAGGAGTTTCCAGGTTTTTTTCTAAAATGGCTTTCGCTCTCGCTTCCTCTTCCTTTCTATAGATCTTTTGTTTTTCTAGTCTTTCTTGTTCTTCAGCTCTTATTATTGCGTATTCTTCTTCTTTGATTCTTTCCATAAGATAATGAAGATGAGAATCTAAATCAAATAGCTTTGAGTTTAAACCAATATATTCATTGGAAATCTCTTTTTTTTTCTCTTCTAAATCCACTAAATTTGCTTTTTCTTTTTCTATGGTTTCAATTAATGTTTTTTTTTGTTGTTCATTTTTTTCTTTAATGACTGTTTCTTCTAGTTCCTTTAGAAAATCATATTTTTCTTCTATAGCTATTTCTAATCTTTCGATTTCATAAGAAAAATTTTTTATACTTTCTTCTGTTTGTTTTATTTTCTCCAAAGTGTTCTGATATTTTATTTCAATATCGTTTGTTTTTCGTGTCTGACTTGCCAATGCTTTTTCAAAACCACCCGCTACCAAAAAGAGCGATAGTAGAAAAACTATTTTTTTATGTAGTTTCATGATTTTTTTATTTAATGTTTACTGAAACAATATATCGAATAAAAATTAAAACAACATAAATTAATAGAAGAAAAATCATTTTTTTATGTAGTTTCATGATTCTTTTTATTTAATGTTTGTTGAAATAATATATCAAAATAAAATTAAAGTAGCATAAACTTTCATTCCATTTGCGATTAACATTTCTAAAAAAAGAGGCATAAAAACAATGCCTCTGATTGTTGCCTTAAATGGATTTCTTTTTCGTTTTGAAAGTCTTTTAAAGGGCTTAATGCTTGCTCTTAAGCCCTTTCAACGGACTGCGTCAAGTCTTTTTAAGACGTTTTCAAAACGATGATCTTTAGAAATAGGCACTCTGTTTTTCCATCACCTCTTGTGTTTATAGCCAACACAAGTTTTACTGATTGAATTTTGTCTCCTCTTCTTTGTTATTGAGCGCTTCTAATTCTAACTTCTCCATCAATTCTTTTTTCTTTTTTTCTAAGAAAGTTGCCTGCATCTCGTATGCCCAGAGATTATTTTTTGAAACATCATATAGATTTAATACGATCGCTTGGTCTTTTTTTAGATTTTCCAAAATTCCTTTTTCTTCATTATAAGATTTAATTAATGATTCTTTTGTGTTTGAATTTTCTTCTTTTTCAATTACTTTTTCTATATCTTTAATTTCTTCTTCTTTTAATGCTATATTTTTTTCTAAAATATTTAATTCTTCAATGGATTTTTTTTGATCTATTCTAGTTTTTTCTAAAGATTTAATTATTAAATCAAAAAATTCTGAAACACTTCTCAGCTCTTCGGCTTGACTTGCCCATGCTTTTTCCACGGTCCCAGCTATTGATAAAAGCGATAACAAACATGCTATTTTTTTATGCAATTTCATGATTCTTTTTGTTTGATGTGTATTCCTACAATATAGAGCTATATCATTAAAATGATGCCAATGATGTAACTTTAAAATTTATTTGCATTTCAATCAAAATCAATCAATATTTCTATTTTTTTGTTTTGCATTTTTCTGGAGCATGATCTATCGAAACAAGTTCACTTTCCACAGAGTGCTTTAAATCATTGCGTTCTTTTTCCAAGACTCTCTTTTGAAAACAATAATGACAGAAAGAGCAAAGGGTGTTTTGCACGCAGGAAAAGGGCACGTCATTGAGCGGGATAAAATCCTGGGAAAGAAGATGGGATTTTTTTTGTAGTACACTTCCAATGGTACATGCACTAAGCCCAAAGAGCATGGCAAATCCATATAAAAAGCGCAACATGGTGAGGCGATACCCCAGGTGATTTACCGACGATATGCAAACGTGCCGCTGGAGAGAATCGAACTCTCGACCTCACCCTTACCAAGGGCGTGCTCTACCACTGAGCCACAACGGCATCTGCTACCACTATGCCACAGCTTCCAGACATTTTCCAAGTCGTAAAGATAAAGGAAGAGTCATGTCATCCAACAGCATCTCTGTGCGTTGCGTCCTGGCGTTATAGTACAACCCACCGAAACGGCCTTGAAATAATTTTTTCCCCATACGTGCCCAGACGGTTTCCCCTATCCAAAGCAATCTCGCATTAAGATCAGCAACGCAATGCGCTTCTGTATCGGCCCAATATAAAGCCCGCAATTTATGGTCCAGCGAGGCATGAATGCGCTCCCACAGCCGTTCTAAATCAAAGGATGTGCCACATGCTTCTAGCAGCGTTGTGATGGGGCGTTCTTGGGCCACAGAGCCTAGCTGAGATACAGAAACATTGATATTGATCCCAATGCCAATAAGGATCCATGGGGGCATCTCATTTTTTTCTACCACTTCGGTAAGAATGCCCCCTAATTTATGACCTTTGATCATAAGGTCGTTGGGCCATTTAAGTGTTATAGATTCCCTTAATGTGCCAGACGCTGCGTGTTCAATAGCCTCTGCCACAGACAAAGACACCACAAGAGAGACCAAAGGATGGGCATAAGGAAAAGAAAGCATCAGCGTGCCAGAACAGGAACCAAGGGGAGAAAGCCAAAGGCGTTCTCGTTGTCCTGTGCCATGACTTTGTTGTAAAGCACGAATCCAGACCCAATCTGAAAGTAAAGTTGCACAAGAAGGGTCTTGAATCCATTCGTGGGCCATGGCTTGTGTAGAGTGAACTTGGGCAAAAGAAAAGACTTGCGTGCTACGTTGTGTGCGCGTCCACCAAGGCGTCATACCAACCAAAAAAGATACGAATGCTTAAAGGATATCCATAACAGATAAGCGCAACAAGGCATGCCATCCATAAAAGATGATATGAGGAAAAGGGGATGAAGCGCATACACGTAATATCATGGAGCAGGAAGTGGCGCTCGTTTTGAGGAAGAAATTGCGGTTGATAAAAGCTATTGGGTGGGGGCTCAAAAAAGAAAACCAGGTCGTTGTGTTCCAGGAAAGCATCCCTTGCCTTTTGAAGCGTGACAGCAAAGTTTATGGGATGACTTGAGAAAAAAGAGTTCTAAACATTGGACGGCTTTGGAAATCATCTTTTAATGACCCTTGAAAAAGTATTTCTCTTGCTTATTTTCATCCATAATGTAGTTGATGTAAGATCTAATCTTTAATTTCATTGCAGCCATGTATACCATAGACCCAAATTCAACAAAAACAATGTTCAAGGTACATCATCTGATGCTCTAAATCAGCCCTTAAATAACGGCTTTTTGATGGCGCTTCTAAGGTAGGGCAATCAAAGAGGATTTTTGGGTTCTAAATCGGGAAGGATTGCCAACAAGCTCTCTTGAGAACACAATTCTAAGCTCAACGGATCTTTCGGCGTAAGATTTTTAAAATTCCAATGGATGCCTTCGCGAATGGCTTTAACCGTTGTTTTTGTCGTGGATAAAAGAGAACAGATTTGAGCATCACTGACCTCTGGCATGGTACGAATGATCCACAATACCGCATTGGGCACTTCATTGCGTTTTGCAAGCGGTGTGTATTTTTTGGGGGTTCCCTTTTTAATTTCTTCTTGAAGCATTAAAGTTAAATGCGCTTTAGGATCGGCCTCGCAACGCGCAATTTCTTCCTGTGTCAATTGACCATTGACAAGAGGGCTTAACTCTTGAATGGTTTTGCCTTCTTGTAAAACAGATAATTCTAGAGGATGGAATCCACAAAAATGGGCAATTTGCTCTAGCGTTAAACGCGTGTGATTGATCAACCATAACGCGGTTGCTTTGGGCATCAAAGGACGCGTCATGCCTAACAAAACTCCAAGTAATAACCTCTATGCGCTTTATCCATGCTCATCCTCTCAAAATAAGTGTGGCATCCCCAACGGGACTCGAACCCGTGTTGCCGCCTTGAAAGGGCGGCGTCCTAACCGCTAGACGATGGGGACTATCCTTATGGAGTTTATCCCATGATCGTGAAAAAAACAAGGATCCGTAGCCTTGAGATTTTTTTGGGGGTCTTCTAACCTAACCAGAGCGGAATATGCTTAATCTATCCCTTTATGATTGGTTATTTAAGGGGAGAATGTTTACACATAGAGGCCAACATTTGCCTGGTACTCGTTCAGGGCATTGGATATCGCGTCTTATTAGGCGCGCGCGTCGCAGAAAACAAGCAGGTAGGGGATGCTTTGGAAGTATGGATTGAAACGGTGGTTCATGAAGGAAAGAGCACGCTTTTTGGTTTTTTAACCTTGCGCGAGCATCGGTGGTTTCGTTGGTTGATGCAAGTGCCTGGGGTAGGCGGAAAGATGGCGCAGGCTATTTTATCTGGCTTTCCCCCTGAACGACTTCGCGTCATTATTTTAGATCAGGATCAAGTTCAATTAAAAAAGATCGAAGGCGTTGGGCCTAAATTAGCCCTGCGCATTTTAGGAGAATTACAAGATCGAGCTAAAAAAGAAGGGCTCTCAGATGTCACCGATCCCTTGGCAGGAGAGTGGGGCTCTTTTAAAGAGCAAGATGCCCTCAAAGCCCTTTGTGCACTAGGGTACCGCAAAGCTCTGGCCATGGAAGCCGTCCAGCAGGAATCGGCTTTGTATCCAGAAAGCAGCTCAGAAGATCTGGTAAGGTTGAGTTTGCGGCGCTTGGCTTTAGGGGGGCATTAAAATGAAACAGCGTCCTCTTGCAAACTCCTGGCCGAAAGAGGACGTAGATCCTGCATTGCGTCCCACCTCTTTTCAAGATTTTGTAGGCCAAGAAACGGGGCTTAAAAATTTAAACGTGTTTATTCAAGCTGCTTTTTCTCGAGGAGAAGCCCTGGATCACGTCTTGCTGAGCGGTCCGCCTGGGCTGGGAAAAACAACCCTAGCCCATCTGATTGCGGCAGAGTGTGGCAGCGTCTTTCATGCAACGGCAGGGCCCATTATCACCAAACCCGGTGATTTAGCCGCTTTGCTGACCCATTTAGGGCCAAAAGATGTTTTGTTTATCGATGAGATTCATCGCCTTCCTGTAGCAGTGGAAGAGCTTTTATATGCCGCCATGGAAGATTACAAACTGGATATTTTAATGGGGGAGGGGCCTCATGCCAGGTCCATGCAATTGACTCTTCCGCCTTTTACCTTGGTGGGGGCCACAACCCGATCCGGATTGTTGTCTTCTCCATTGCGCAACCGGTTTGGTATTTTAATGCCCCTTCATTTTTATGCTCCCAAGGAAATGGAAGCTTTGCTTTTTAAAGCTTCTTTAAAGCTAAACATGACCTTATCCCCAGAAGCACAGCATCAAATGGCAGTATGTTGTCGAGGCACCCCTCGTTTGGCCCTTCGTCTGTTAAGGCGTGTGAGAGATTTTGCCCAAGTACAAGGGAGCAGACACATCACCATAGAATTGTCTTCTTTTGCGCTTTTAGAAATGGGCATGACGCTTACAGGATTAGACCCCTTAGATCAACGCTATCTTTCCCTTTTGGGACATCATTTCAAAGGTGGCCCCACAGGCCTAGAAACCCTTGCATCGGCCATGTCAGAAACCAAAGATACCCTGGAAGACATCATCGAACCCTATTTGATGCAACAGGGGTTGTTGCAACGTACGGCACGAGGGCGATTGATGACGGAAAAAGGATGGCTTATTTTAAATGCGTCTTAGAAAAGCCTTGGGGATAGGAAAAAGAAAGAAATACGGTATTCTAAAAAAGAATTAAATGGGAGAGATTTGTGATACCGTTTCGGACAGCCCCATCTCTCTCTGTGGCGCAACAGATTGCAGAGCTCAATGTTCCTCAGAGAAAAGCGGTAGAAGCGCCAGAAGCACACCGCATGATTTCTGCAGGGGCAGGAACGGGCAAAACACGGGTATTAACGTTACGATATGCCCATTTAGTAGATCACTATCACGTTTCGCCCAACGCCATTGCCGCCGTGACTTTTACCAATAAAGCATCTCAGGAAATGAAACAGAGATTGCGCCATTTTTTTCCCGTTCATGCCCTGTGGATTGGGACATTCCACAGCCTTAGTCTGAAATTCTTGCGAGAACATGCAGAAAAATTTGCAAGAAGCCCTCAATTTACCGTTTTGGATATGGGGGATCAGCAAAGCCTTGTGCAACGGTTATTAAAAGAAACGGCATCGCGAAAATCTTATACGCCTCGTATGGTGATGTCTGCCATCAGCGCTTGGAAACATAAAATGCTTTTGCCAGATCAGGTGACCCATGCATCAGTGCCTCTTTACCTGAGTTTGTATAAAGCCTATCAAGAACAAGTCCAGCGCATGGATGCCTTTGATTTTGATGATTTGCTCCTCTATAGTTTGAAACTGTTTTGTGAATTTCCCGAGGTTTTGGCGACCTATCCCTTTAAACATATTTTGGTGGATGAATACCAGGATGTGAATCAAATGCAGTATTTATGGTTAAAAAAATTGGCAGAAAAAGGTGGATTTCTTTTTTGTGTAGGAGACGATGATCAGTCCATCTATGGGTGGCGTGGAGCAAGCATCGATAATATGCTGAAGTTTCCTCAAGATTTTCCAGATGCAGAAGTCATTTGTTTGGAAGACAATTATCGATCGACGCCTCATATTTTATCGGCAGCAAGTCAATTGATTGCTCATAACGAAACGCGTTATGGAAAAGTGTTGCGCACGGATCAATCTGTGGGGGAAAAGCTTCACGTACAAGGATTGTGGGATAGCACAGAAGAAGCCGCCTTTATCGCCCAAAACATCGTTCAGCATGCCGGGGAAGGAGAGCCCTTATCGTCTATGGCTATTTTGGTGCGAACAGGAGCGCAAACACGCGAGTTTGAAGAACGATTTATGCTGCAAAACATCCCCTACATTCTTGTGGGGAACACGCGTTTTTATGAGCGCATGGAAATTCGGGATTTTTTGGGATATCTCCGCGTGATTCATTCCATACGGGACAATTTGGCTTTTGAGCGCATCTTGAACCTTCCCAAACGGGGCATCGGGGCCGTTACCCTGCAGACCTTTTATGCCATAGCAAAAGAACAGGGCAGTTCCCTGGAAGAAGCGGCGCGCTTGTTCTCGCAACAGCCTGGGGAAAGCGCCATGAAAAAATCTCTTTCCTTATTTTTAAATCATTTAGAAACCTGGCGTAGCTCGGTGCCAGAATGCTCTCCCAGTGAGCTGGCTGAAAGGGTATTAAAGGAGTCCGGCTATGAAGCCATGTGGCTTAGCCAAGGTGTGCAGGGAGAAGCGCGCATAGAAAACCTGAAGGAACTGATCAAAGCCATGATTGCTTTTGATACCCTTTCAGACTTTTTAGAGCATGTCAGCCTCTTGTCCGAGGTCAGTGGAGAAACCCCACAAGAAGGGGTTACCTTGATGACGCTCCATGCGGCAAAAGGCTTGGAATTTAAACGTGTTTTTTTGCCAGGATGGGAAGAAAACATGTTTCCTCATATTCGATGTATAGAGGAATCTGGCAAAAAAGGACTAGAAGAAGAACGACGCTTAGCTTATGTGGGGATTACGCGCGCGCGTGCTCATTGTATGATTACCTTTTGTTGGAATCGACGCGGACACCAAGGTTTTCTGCCATCTACCCCATCACGCTTTATTCATGAACTCCCCCCTGAAGATGTGATCATTTCCATGAAATTGGCATACAGTGCAAAAACCGCTTCCCCCCTTCAGCAAAAACGCGTCATGCATGCTGTATTTGGAAAAGGCACAGTCCAAGATCAGGCAGGAGAAACCGTTTCCGTGTTGTTTGACCTGCATGGCCCTAAAAGAATTGTTGCACGTTTTTTACAATGGATTAAATCATGATGGGTGCTGAATCCTTAATACACGCTTTTTTGTTACTTAAGGAAGATTTATTTTTTATTTGCAATACGTTGATTCATGAGAGAGATTACGTTAAAATGGAGGGGATTAAAAGGGTGAAAAAATAGGGAGCTTTCATGGAGATGACACGAAGAGAGCTGTTATATTGGGGGGGAAGCGCGATGTTGGTTTCGGCGTTTCCATTGCAGGTTTTATCTTCTTTTAAACGGCCTCTTTCAAAAAAACTCTGTCTTTATAACACCCATACGGGTGAATTTGCAAAAGAAGAGTATTGGTGCAAAGGAATTTATTGTCCCAATGCGCTTAAAAAGATCAATCATTTGTTGAGAGATCATCGTTCCAATGAAATTAAATCTATATCCCCCGCGTTATTAAATCTTTTGCACACCCTTCAAACCATGTTGGGTTATACAAAGCCCTTTGAGGTGATTTCAGGATATCGTTCTTTAAAAACCAATGAGAAATTGAGAAAAATGGGAAGAAAAGGGGTAGCAAAGCAAAGCTATCATACACGCGGCATGGCCATTGATGTGGATTTTCGTGGTCTTTCCTTGGCACGTGCCCATAAAGCAGCCTGTTTTTTAAGTCAATCTGGCGGCGTTGGTTATTATCCTTCCAGTCATTTTATTCATTTGGATGTGCGTGGATTTCCTCAACGTTGGACCGGGGTATAGCATGAACATAGGGAAGCCTCGTATTGCTGTCATCGGTCTTGGCTATGTTGGCTTGCCTCTTGCCATTGCGTTTGCCAAGCATTTTCCCGTGGTGGGGTTTGATATTGATATGCAGCGCATTGCACAGCTTCAGAAGGGGTTTGATCGCACCTTAGAGGTGGATGAAGCAGAGCTTCAAAAAACATCCTTGTTCTTGACCCACGACATACAAGATCTTAAGGATCAAGAGGTGTTGATTGTGACGGTGCCAACGCCTGTCATTGGATCAAAGCCTGATCTAGAGCCCCTTCGAAAGGCTTCGATTCTGTTGGGAAGCATTCTTAAAAAAGGTCAGATTGTCGTGTTTGAGAGCACGGTCTATCCTGGTGTCACAGAAAACATCTGTGGACCTTTATTGGAAGAACACTCTGGTCTGCAAAGTGGAAAAGGGTTTTTTTTGGGGTATTCCCCAGAACGGATGAACCCTGGGGATCGCCATCATGGGGTGGAAAAAATCATCAAGGTTGTGGCAGGGCAAACTCCAAAAGTGGCTGAATTTTTGCGCACCTTGTATGGCACCATCACTGGGGGAAAGATCTTTGTAGCTGCGTCTATTGCCGTTGCCGAAGCTGCAAAAGTCATTGAAAATGCCCAACGTGATATCAATGTAGCCTTTGTCAACGAAGTCAGCTTGGTGATGGGGCGATTGGATATTTCTATGCATGATGTGTTAGAAGCAGCGTCTACCAAATGGAATTTTCTTCCATTTCAACCGGGTTTTGTTGGGGGGCATTGTATCGGCGTGGATCCCTACTATCTTGCCTCTTGTGCGGAGCAAGTTGGGATGACCCCTAAAGTCATTTTATCTGGACGAGCGGTCAATGAAGCGATGGGAAAAGAAATAGCCGCGTTGATCCGAAATCGATGGGAAGAAAGTAGCCCAAAGAAAACAGCCCATGGACCTCTTCCAAGAATTCTCGTATTGGGCTTGACCTTTAAAGAAAATATTCCTGATTTAAGAAACACAAAAGTCATAGATTTTATCCATGCGCTTAAGGACTCCTTTCAAATTGACGTCCATGATGCCTTTGCAGACCCACAAGAGGCCCATGCGCTTTATGGCATTCAACTGGTGAGCACATTACAGCCAGATTTGCCCTATGATATGGTCATAGGGGCAGTTGCCCACAAGCCCTATGGGGCCTTGCGTGTAGAGGACATGCAGCGTCTTTTGATGCCGGAAGGGTTCATTGCAGATATCAAGGGCATGTGGAGACATTCTCTGCGCTTTGGACCTTTTTCCTATTGGACTTTGTAACCCCTATGTGGAACAATCGTACAGAAAAACCATACTAGGAGCGCTAACATGGCATGTGTTGCATTTATTCTAGCGGCAGGAAAATCCAGTCGTATGGGCACAGCTAGGTCTAAAATAGAACTGCCTCTTGGAGGACGCCCTCTTTTAGAATACGTTCTTGATGTGGCATCCCATTGGGCAGGCGATGAGGTGTATTGTGTCCTTTCTCCCGAGCAAGAGCAGGTCTCCATCAGAGCCCATCGTGTGATTCAGCCTGTGGCCAAAGGCACAGGGGATGCATTTAAAATAGCTTTTCAGCACGCATTACAACGAGATTCTGATTTTCTTTTGAAAGATATTCTCGTGGTGTTGGGGGATGCGCCTTTGCTCCAGGTCCAAGATCTTGCGCCCTTGATGGCCTTGCCTGAAGGGAGCTTTGGGATCATGGGGATGGTTCCTCCTGACCCGGGTGCTTATGGACGTATTAAAATAGAAAATGGACATGTTTCTATTGTGGAAGCGCGCCATGCCAGCCAAGAAGAAAGCGCCATCCCTTTGTGTAACACGGGGGTGATGCGCATGAAAGCATCGTTGGTGTATCCCTTTTTGTCCGAGCTTACGGCTTCTGGGGCATCAGAATGTTACCTCACGGATTTGGTTGCACGGGTGCCAGATGTATGCGTCATAGAGGGGGCATGGCAAAATTTTTTGGGCATCAATACACGCTCTGAATGGAGTCAAGCAGAAGGCCTATTGCAACAACGCTTTCGTCAAAAAGCCATGGAAGAGGGGGCCTTGTTGCTGGCCCCTGAAACCACGTTTTTATCTTATGACACACAAGTCGCGCGCGATGTGATGCTCTTTGCACACACGGTGTTACAACCAGGCGTTAGATTAGAGCGTGGAGTGCGTGTTCTGCCTTTTTCTGTGTTGCAATCGTGTCACATTCAAGAAGAGAGCTCGATAGGGCCTTTTGCCCATATTCGAGAGGGCTCTGTTTTGGGAGCTCATACTTGTATTGGCAATTTTGTCGAGGTGAAACATTCTACCCTGGAATCAGGAAGCAAAGCTAAGCATTTAAGTTATCTTGGCGATGCGCAGATTGGATCGGGGGTAACCATAGGGGCAGGGGTCATTACCTGTAATTATGATGGGCACAAAAAATCTAAGGTCACCATTGGCTCTGGAAGCTTTGTTGGCTCTAATGCAGCGCTTGTGGCCCCCATTGTATTGGGAGAAAACGTAACGGTGGGAGCAGGCAGTATTCTGACGCAAGATGTTCCTGATCAAACCCTTGCGCTCTCACGAGCGGATCAGAAAAACATTGCTCTTTCTCAAGACAGCAAGCACCTTAAACGCAAAAACCGATCTCTAGGAGGTTAAGAGCGAAAAACGGTTTCCTTTAGCCATGAAAGAAAACCAGGCTTTGATGGACGATGTATGGAGAGGTTTTCAGAATGTTGGGGATGCAGGAGCGTCCCTATGACAGAAGAAAATTCACCTGAACTTTTTGGGGCACCAGGAAGGATTTTAGGTTTTGCCATGCGTATGCTCCCTTTTAGAACGCGCTGCGCCAGTTCCTTTAAGCCTAAAAGTTGACTACCTCCCCCCGTAAAGACAATGCGCTGGCATGCAATGGGAAATTTTGATGCTTCCATGGATTTTTTAAACAGAGCGCACAGTTCTTCGCTGCGTGCTTGAATGACATGAATCAAGAGAGAACGTTGAGCTTTTGTCGTCGTTTCTCGTTCTCCCATGGTCAAAATAGGAATGGTTTCATGGAGATCTTGTGCGCTCATAAAGGCCGCGCCATAAAGAATTTTAATGCGTTCAGCGTGCATGATGGGGGTTTCAAAGACACGTGCAATATCTTGGGTAATGGCGTGCCCCCCAAAAGGAATCACCGAAACCCCCACCATTTTTTGATGCATGAAAAAAGTCAAACTGGTGCTGCTGGCGCCAATATCGATTAAGGTAACACCCAGTTCTTGCTCATCAGGATCTAAGCAAGCCAGGGCACTGGCATATCCAGAGAAGACCAAATCTGTGACGCGCACTTGACAGGATTTTAAACAAGAAAAGAGGGTTTGATATCTCCCAGTATTCATCCACAAAACATGAAAATGTCCTCCCAGCTCTTTCCCAATCATGCCCCTTGGATCGGTAATGTTATGTTGCTGATCCACCCAAAATTCTAAAGGAACGATATGAATCGGGCTAAGGTGAGGGTGGACAATGGAATGGATTAGATTGCGCAAGGTGCGATCTGTGACCGTGCGATCTGTAATGGGGGTTCTAAAGGCACAGTAATCTGAGGTGAAAAAGGCTCCACTTAAGGATACGGTGGCTTCTCTAACTTGCATATTGGCGTGTTGTTCTGTTTCATAGATCACTTTGGTTAAGGCTTCGGTAAGGGCGTGGAATCCAGTGATTTGTCCTTCCCAAAGCCCTCGTGATGCCCCATGACCTGTCCCTAAAAGGCTTAAATCATCGGCGTGGCTCATCCAACAGCAAATTTTACTGCTTCCTAAATCCAGTCCAACACGTATGGATTGTGACAAACGTCGAAAGGCTTTCATAGGGGTTTTGGATCCAAAATAATGGCCTCGGGAAATCTTAAATCGATAGACGTTTGCTTGCTCAATGAAGGCAGCAAAGTGATCAAAGTCATGAGTGCATTTTTTTCTTGACTCTCTGGTAATTTTACAAGGGTTCCGCCTTTTAAATACAGATTCCAACGACCACTTCTTAAATAAGTTGCGGCTTTTATTTTAGGGAGTTTCTCTAAGAAAGGGTGAAGTTTTGCATAGAATGCAGAAAAATGTTGGGGTGAATCTTGTCCTGTAATGACCATAAGGGGGGAGGGGCCTTCGGCAACGACCCCGGGGATTACATGCCCTGATTCATCTAAAACGTGTTTCAGGCCTTGGTGCTGCCACAAGGCCAGGGGGGTTTTTTCCTGGATCTGCACCCTTAATTCAGAGGGATATCGACGGATAAGGGTGGCTTTTTTGACCCAAGGGAGTTTCTCTAGGGCCATTTTTTGCTGAGAAAGGGGCATGTCCCACACGATTGTGCCCTTTTTGACCTTTAAGGCCCAAAAAATTTCTTGAATTTTTGTGCGAGACCGTCCCGTTACACATAGTTCACGGACCTCCAGCCCCAGCCCTTTAGAACATCGGAGGAAGCCATGATACAAAGCTTGACTGAGACTCGCCCAAAAAAGAAAACCCAAGCCCAATACACAAAGGGTCCCCCATCGACCTAAAGCGCGTAACCAGATACGAGGTCTTCTTGCACTAAGCACGATGATGAAAGGATCATGTATTAAATTTCTATTAGGATGACAGGGTATGACTGGATGCACAATCTCTCATGCGCTTTCAGAGCTTCTTTTTTATGCTAGCATAGGCTGATCTTTGTCAAAGGACCTATGGGACCGATGCGCACTTTATGGGATGTCACTTCAGCCGTAGCAAAAGCTCTTTCAAGCCAAGAGCCCAGCATCTCGGATCCATTTAGTGCTGCAAAACGATGGGTTCAAGAAATAATAGGGCTTACCCCATTGGAATGGGCCTGTTCTCTAAGGGAAGCGTGCCCCTCTGAACCTCTTGTTTGGAAAGCTTTAAAGGAACATTTTGAAACCCACAAACCTCTTTCTCGTATGCAAGGATCCCGTTTTTTTTGGAAGCACTCGTTTTTTATAAACCCATGGACCCTTGATCCACGTCCTGAAAGCGAAGGCATCATCCAACTGGTATTGAATCAACCCATTCTGCCCCAACGTATTGTAGATTTAGGGACGGGCAGTGGCTGTCTCTTGATCAGTCTTCTCCATGAAATTCCCAATGCCATGGGATTGGGGATCGATGTAGAGCCTCGGGTGTTTCCTGCAGCTCAAAAAAACGCAGAGACTGTGGGGGTAACACAGCGATGCGCATGGCTTTGCAGTTCTTGGTGCGTTGAGCTTCCAAAAACACTGCATGGAACCTTTGACTGTATTGTCAGTAATCCTCCCTATGTGGCCCCTCATGAGGCACTTCCTCAAAACGTTCTGATCTGGGACCCGCCATTGGCTCTGTTTGCAGGCCAAGATGGATTGGCGTCTTACAGGGCCCTAATTCCAGAAATGGTTCCTTTTTTAGCGCCCCATGGAATCGTTATCTTAGAGATAGGGGCCATGCAAGGAGAGGCTGTTTCTGCTTTGCTAAGGGCTGAAGCGTTTTCCTCTATTCAAATTTTACAAGATCTGCAGGGAAGAAATCGCTATGTTATGGCGCACAGATAACTCTCAACCTTTTTTAACAAGAGCGCGTTTTAGATTTGCGCCGGAGCAAACGTTTTTTTTGCGGCATTCTGGAGGCGATCTTTTTTTGCAACGGTTTTCGAATGACGTAAGAGAGGGCACTTGGCGTACGATAATAGGCTTCGATTAGCGTTGCAAGCTGCACATCCCGCTCTTTAGGGCTTGGCATGCCCATGACAACGGTAATGACGGGCTTTAAACCACGCAACGTCAAGGTTGCTAGATTCCAACCTGCTGGTTCTGTAAAGCCTGTTTTCCCAATTTGTATACCAGGAACTCTTCCCAGCAGTTTATTGGTGGACACGTAGGTGCGCTTATTCCATTTAAAAGAAGATTGAGATAAAAAAGAGGTATATTCAGGGAATTGTTTCCATAATGCATGAACTAACAACGCCATATCTTTAGCAGAAGAATATTGATTGGGGTGATGCAATCCTGAAGGATTAGAAAAGTGTGTTTTCAAGAGTCCAAGAGCTTTTGCCTTATGATTCATCCACTGAACAAAGCGTTTTTGAGAGCCTGCAACATTTTCAGCAATTACACATGCAATATCATTAGAAGAGCGCACGGCTACGGCTAAAATACAGGTGTGTAGGGGGAGGGTCTCCCCTGCTCTGACGCCCAATTTGCAAGGAGGTTGTTCACTGGCAGATTGAGAGACTTTAAAACGCGAATTCAAAAATACTCTTTTATCCTGCAAGGCTTCGAATACCAAAAACAGGGTCATCATTTTTGTTAAAGAAGCAGGATACATGCGTTCCTCACCACGCACCTCTTGGAGAACGGTTCCAGAAAGGGGATCCATCACAACAGCAGCATACTTAGCGGTATAGGCAACAGAGCCAATCCCCAGTGCGATTCCTAAAATCCACACTCTAGATCCTATAAAAAAGTTCATTTTCCCCCCTAACGCCTATGTCTCCTCAATATAGCCCAGATGGTTGCGTAAAGAAAGAAAAGCCAACTTGGGCTTAATCCTTGCTAGAAAAGGCTGCAGGGTCCATACTCGCAAGGGTATAAGATCATTTTAATAAAGGCAAAACACGTGGCAAAAAGGTGTGGGATGATTGCTGTGTTAGGGGAAGCAAACGCTGGAAAATCCACCCTCATCAATCAATTGGTGGGGCAAAAAGTTTCTATTGTTTCTGCGAAACCCCATACGACACGCTATGGGATTTATGGGATTGTCTGTCAAGAAGAAAATCAATTTATTTTTATGGATACGCCAGGGTTTCTTTTTCAACCCCGCGGACCTTTGCAAGAAGCCATGGCGAAAGTGACTTTGCGTTGTCTTTATGAAGCCGACCTCGTCTTGGTCGTCCTAGATGCCAGTCGTCCTTCCCATCAGCTTATGACTTCTCTTCAGGCGCTTTCTGGGATTTTTCCTGAAGGCAAGCCATTGATCATCGCGTTGAATAAAGTAGATCGCATTGCCAAAGGGATTTTGTTGCCGCTAGCGCAACAGGTGCGTCCTTTCAGCGAAGAAATTATGATGATTTCTGGGAAAAAAGGGACAGGTGTCAAAGATTTGCTAGGCATCATAGAAAATAAACTGCAAATGGGGCCTTGGCTCTTTCCAGAAGAAGATTTCACACAAATTTCAGGAAAATTCTGGGCTGCAGAAATGACGCGTGAAAAAATCTTTTCCCATGTGCACCAAGAAATTCCCTATCACGTTCATGTAGAAACCACACGATGGGAGGAAAATCGCAAACGATTGATTCTAGAGCAAACCATTTACGTGGCAAAGGATGGACAAAAAAAACTGATTATTGGGCATAAAGGTCGTCGCCTCAGCATTATCGGTCAGCAAGCGCGCTATGAACTGAGTCAACATTTTGGAAAGGCGGTACATCTTTTTTTGTTTATCAAAGTCGATCCTCACTGGCTCCCTCGTCTTAAAGTGCCTACCTCATTTTTATAAGCATGCCTTTGTTCTGTGGAAGTAGATGGGTATACTGAGGGTTAAAGCGGCTTAAGAAAAGTGGTATGACGTCAAAATTCTCCCATTATGATCGTGTTTCTGTAAAAAATTTACGCGGTATTCGCTGTCATCAACATGATCTCCCGGATGGATTAGTCTTTCCCAATGGCGTGGCCATTGATACCGAGGCCATGGGGCTCCGTCTTTTTGGAAAACGAGATCGGCTCTGTTTGGTACAATTGTCCGGAGGAGATGGCCTATGTCATTTGGTGCAGATCGCGCCAGAACCCCATCCTGCCCCTAATTTATCCCGTCTTTTAACGGATTCTCAGGTGGAAAAAATCTTCCATTATGGGCGATTTGATATTGCCAGCCTCTATCAGGGCATAGGCGTGCTGTGCAGCGCCCCCATTTATTGCACAAAATTGGCATCCCGTTTGGTACGCACCTATACGGATCATCATGGCTTACGTATTTTGTGTCGTGAGCTTTTAGGAGTAGAAATTTCAAAGGCAGAGCAAAGCTCTGATTGGGGAGCCGATGTTCTAACAGAATCACAGAAATCCTATGCTTCTTCGGATGTACTCTATCTACACGCCCTTAAAGCACGACTTAATGTCATGCTGTTACGTGAAAAACGAGAAGCCTTGTTCAAAGAGTTATGTCAATTTTTACCCACACGCGTCATATTAGACCTGTCTGGGTTTGAAGAAGATATCTTTGCCCACTGAACACACAAAAGAGGATAAGACATGCAAGATCATGAGATAGCCTATTGGATCGAGAAAGAAACCTGGAGGCAACAGAATCACTTAGAACTGATTGCCTCTGAAAATTTTGTTTCTTTGGATGTCTTAAGCGCGCAAGGGTCCGTGTTAACCAATAAGTATGCAGAAGGGTATCCTGGAAGGCGCTATTATGGTGGATGCTTTGCCGTGGATGAAATTGAAAAGCTGGCTATTCAGAGAGCCTGTTCTTTATTTAGATGTCGGTTTGCCAACGTTCAGCCTCACTCTGGATCACAAGCCAATCAAGCGGTTTTTTTAAGCGTTCTCTCTCCAGGAGATTGCATCCTTTCCTTGGATTTGCGTGCAGGGGGACATTTGAGTCATGGTGCACCTGTGAATATTTCAGGGAAATGGTTTCGTGTTGTTTCTTATGGCGTTGATCCCGTGACTCATCGCATTGACGAAGCTGTGGTGCGTGAATTGGCCTTTCAACATCGTCCTAAGCTTTTAATTGCTGGAGCTTCGGCCTATCCTCGGTTCATTAATTTTGCGTTTTTTAGAGCCCTTGCCGATGAAATCGGAGCCATTTTCATGGCAGATATTGCGCACATTGCAGGCTTGGTTGTTTCCAATCAGCACCCCAGCCCCTTTCCCCATGCCCATGTAGTCACCACCACAACCCATAAAACCCTTAGAGGCCCTCGTGGTGGACTTATTCTTTGTAATGAGCCAGATTTGGCCAAACGCATCGATAGTGCTATCTTTCCTGGGTTACAAGGCGGTCCTTTAATGCATGTCATTGCTGCCAAAGCGGTGTGTTTTAAAGAAGCCATGGGTGCTGAGTTTCAAAACTATGGCCATCGTATTGTGAAAAATGCCAAGGCTTTAGCCCATGCTTTGATGGCTCAAGGCATAGAGCTGATTGCGAAAGGAACCGACACCCACTTGCTTCTAGTGGATTTGCGCATGCACGCGCTTTCAGGGCGTCAAGCAGAAGCGTTGTTAGAAGAGGTTCATATCACTTGCAACAAAAATGGCATTCCTCAAGATCCCCGTTCTGCCGTTCATACCTCTGGCCTTCGTTTAGGAACTCCGGCCATTACGACCCGCGGTCTAGAGGAACATCACATGGAAATCATTGCAACGTGCATCACACAACGCCTTCATGATCCGGAAAATAGTTCCCTTACCCAATCCATTCGGGATCAGGTTCTTGCATTATGCAAGGCTCATCCACTTCCTTATAATTAATTTCTTATGCTTTATTCATTTTTATTTAATGAAACTGTAATATTATTTTTTTAAAATTCGTTAAAAATATTAAAAAATGAAAAAATTTATTTTATGTATGATGCTTGGGTATTCAGGTCAGCTTTATGCGTCTCTAGGGGCCATGTTACCCCCACCTCCTCCTGCAGCAGGCGCGCATACCACAGCCGTGATCGAGACGCACAAGGCCAGCAAGAAGGCTGCGGCGGAAGAGCATAAGCCTGCAGAAGAAGAGCATAAAGTGGCTCTTCCTGAAAAAAAGTCCGTGACGATGCATGAAGATCATGGTCTCCCCATGAACGAGTCTAAATCTGAAAAGGAAGAACTGGCGGAAGAAAAAAAGCAATTAAATTTGGAAAAATTAGATCTCTCTCGCGCCAGAAGAGATTTTGAGCAACTGCTATTGGTTGCTCTAAGAGAAAAAATTCAAGGGTAGGTTTGAAACGCTCTCTTTTGAAAAAAAGAGAGCGTATTGGGCTTATTCTACCGTCACCGATTTTGCAAGATTTCGTGGCTTATCAATAGTGCATCCTCGGTAATAAGCGGTGTAATAGGCCAAAAGCTGCAGCACAAGAGTCATTAAAAAAGGTTGTGCGATTTCACAAGAAACGGGAAGGGTCAGCACCTCTCGCAATGAAGAGAGTCCCAAGGTTTGAGTAGGGCTATCTGTGATGACAATGAGCCAGCCTTCTCTGGCCATGATTTCATGAAGATTGGCCAAGGTTTTTTCAAACAAAGGACCTTGTGGGGCCAAGGCTATGACAGGAAGATGTTCATCAATCAGGGCGATTGATCCATGTTTGAGTTCTCCAAGAGCCAAACCTTCTGCATGAATATAGGCCAACTCCTTCATTTTTAATGCGCCTTCTAAGGCCAAAGGATAAGAACTGCCGCGCCCTAAATACAACATGCTTTGACACAATGCAAGTTCTTTAGAAATGGCTTGAATGCGTGGCACCAGCAGAAAAATTTGTTCCATCAGCTGTGAAAGATTGGGGGGGGGAATCGCGCCTGCAAGCGCATTCAAGATCCATAATTGGGCCACAAAAGATTTGGTGGAAGCCACCCCAATTTCAGGCCCTGCTTGGGTGTCTAAGACAATGTCCGACAGACGCGCAATAGAGCTATAGGGGACATTGACCAGACTAACAAGGATTTGTCCTTTAGATTTTGCCACTTCTGCAGCAATTAGCGTATCTGCAGTTTCGCCTGATTGGGATAAAATTAACGTAACGCCTTCTGTCATCACGGGGCGACGCAGATGGAATTCAGAGGCAAGCTCTAACGTTACAGGCACATTAAGATATTTTTCCAGGCTATATTTGGCAACCCACCCAGCATAATAAGAGGTCCCACATCCTAAAATAGTCACGGATTTTGGGGATTGGCCCAGCAATTCGGGAAGACTTTTCCAGCATTGTTGCCCAAGATGCTGCAAAATGCGTGGTTGTTCATGCATTTCTTTCAACATAAAATGTTCAAAGGCGCCTCGATCCGTGCTAAAGCTGACAAAAGGATTCTCTTTTTGTTCTAAGGTCTTAGAACTTCCTTGAAAATCAAATACTTGAACACGATCTTTTTCTAAGATGGCCCAATGATCCTGCTCTAGATAACTGAGTTTAGAATGAATCCCCACCAATCCCAAAGCATCCGAACTGACACTGTGTTGGTTTTCACCATATCCAATGACCAAAGGGCAACTGCCATGACGTGCCACAACCATAAGATCGGGACGATCCTTGATTAAAAATGCAATGGCAAAATTGCCTTTTAATTGGGGAAGAACTCGTAAAACTGCGCTCTTAAGGTCGCCCTCTGCTTGGTTATAGGCTTCGTCAAAGAGATGGGTTAAGACCTCGGTGTCGGTTTCGCTTTCAAATTCATAACCTTTAGAAAGCAAATGTTTTTTGAAAGTAGAGTACCCTTCGAGAATCCCATTGTGCACGAGGGCTATGTTTTGACTAAAGTGAGGGTGCGCATTAGATTCATCGGGGACCCCATGGGTGGCCCATCGCGTATGCCCAATGCCTATGGTGCTGCTCAGAGAAAGAGGAACTTTTTTTTTGAGTTCATGAAGGGTTCCTTTTGTACGATAACGCACCATCACCCCTTGTTCAAACAAAGCAATGCCGGAAGAGTCATAGCCGCGATACTCTAATCTCGTCAAAGCTTCCAGCAGATGACGTGTTACCGGAATGTCGCCCACTAAGCCAATAATACCACACATGGAAGGCCTCCTTTTTCTGAAATCAAGATATCATCTCTAGACTTTTTCATGATATCTCAGCCGTCTTCTTATGGCGAGAGAGCGCTCTGATCTTTGACAGATCAACGGGCGATGCGATATGGTTGGGCAAAGATGAAAGAGAATGGCATGGTCACACTTCAATCTATTTTAGAGCTTACAAAGACCACAGGGGCAGACAAAGAAGGCGCCGTTTTTTCAGGTATTGCAGCCATAGATGATGCCCTTCCACATCAGGTTTCCTTTGCACGTTCTGGAAAAGATCCTATCCAAACGCAAGCAGGAGCGTGTTTTATCCATCCCTCTCAGATCTCTCGATTGCCAGAGTCGGTCATGCCCTTGCTCAGCGAAGATCCCTACAAAGCCTTTGTGTTACTTGCTCGCTTTTTGTATCCCTCAGAGCCTGTTGCGCCTTTTGTCCATAAAACGGCCATCATTGCATCCGATGCGCGTGTCCATGCATCGTGTTCCATCGGTCCTGGTGTGGTGATTGAAGCAGATGTCATCGTCGGAAAAGGTACTTCTATTGGGGCCTACAGCATCCTTGGAAAAGGCGTTGTCGTAGGGGAAGACTGCAGCATTGAAAGCCATGTCACCTTAATGCATGCCTCCATAGGGCAAAAGGTTTGCATTAAAGCAGGGGCGCGTATTGGTCAGCGCGGATTTGGATTTTTGATGGAAAAAGAAGGCATGATAGATATTCCTCATATTGGCCTAGTGCGTATTGGAGATCGTGTTGAAATAGGAGCACAGTGCACCATCGATCGCGGAACCTTTCAAGATACATGCATTGGCGATGACAGTCGTATTGATAATCTGGTGCAAATTGGCCATAACGTTAAAATTGGAAAACGTGTGGTATTAGCAGCACAATGTGGCATTTCAGGAAGTTGTATCATTGGTGATGGGTGTATGTTAGGGGGACAAGTAGGACTGGCCGATCACATGACCTTAGCCCCTGGCACACGGGTTGCTGCTAAAAGTGGCGTCATGCGCTCCACCCGCGAAGCGTGTGTTTTAGCAGGGATTCCTGCAGTTCCGGCAGGGCAGTGGCGTCGGCAGGTTGTGCATTTAGAAAAAAGTGTGCGCTTGCCCCTTGGAAATAAAGAAGGGGTATGATAGGCTCGTGAGATTATCTGATCTCTCACGCAGGGTGATTTTCCAGTGATGTTTAGAGGCCCTGCGGAGGACTAACTGGAAATGAAATGCATTTTAAGCAACCTGATGTAACGCTCCAAGATCTTTTAGAGCGGGGGGTCCATTTTGGCCATAAATCAGCCAGATGGAATCCGAAAATGGCGCCCTATATTTATAAAGAACACCACGGTGTCCATATTATCGATCTGCCTCAAACCCTGACTTGTCTTGCACGTGCCCTTGAAGCGCTATATAAAACGGTGCTGGAAGGAGGACGCATTCTTTTTGTAGGCACAAAACTTCCGGCCAGAGACTTGATCAAAGAAGCGGCGTTACGATGTGGCCAGTACTATGTCAATCATCGATGGTTAGGGGGCACTTTGACCAACTGGCATACCATTTCAGCATCTTTAAAAAAGTTACGTGAAGTAGAATCCATTATAGAATCGCCTGAATTTGCAGCCTATACCAAAAAGGAACAGCTGGGCTTTCGCAGAAGCTTAGATAAGTTTGAACAATCTTTAGGTGGAATCAAGACCATGGGTGGGCTTCCAGACATGCTTTTTGTGTTAGATACCCACAAAGAAACCATCGCAGTGACCGAAGCCAAGCAACTCAAGATTCCTATCATTGCGGTAATCGATACCAACTCTGACCCCACAGGCATTGATTATCCTATTCCTGGAAACGACGATGCATTGCGTTCTATAGAATTTTACTGTGATATTATGGCGCGTACGGTGATTTCTGGATTGCAGGAAGAGTTGTCTCAAAAAAATCATGAAAAACCTGAAATTCCTAAATCTGCTCCTTCCACAGAAAAATTATTGTCTGAATTTACATCCAAGTTTAAGTCATAGGAGAATTATTTTATGAAGATTTCAGCTTCGCTTATTCAAACGCTCCGAGAAGCGACCGGAGCAAAAATGCTGGATTGCAAAGAAGCACTCGTATCGGTTGAGGGGGATATAGAAGCGGCAAAAGATTGGTTGCGGGCCAAAGGCATTCATAACGCCGCTAAAAAAAGCGATCGTACAGCGGGGGAAGGGGTGATTTCTGCCATGACCCAAGATGGATATGGGGTCATCATAGAGATGAACTCTGAAACAGACTTTGTGGCGCGCAATCAAGATTTTCAGGATTTGGTTCAAGAGGTCTTGTCCACAGCCGTTTCTCATAAAGTTGATGCGTTGGAACCTCTTTTGTCCACGGTATTTGGCAAAGATACCTTAAAAGAACGCATTCTTGAAATAGCGGGTAAAGTGGGTGAGAATCTGATTTTAAGAAGAATCAGCTTTCTTTCTGTAGATCCTGGAGTGGTGGTTTCTTATATCCACAGTCCTTCTGGAACGGGAAGGGTAGGCGTTCTTTTGGCATTAAATTCAGGCGCAGATCCAAAAGAGCTCTATGCATTGGGCAAAAAAATTGCCATGCATATTGCTGCTTCAAATCCAGTCTACATTCGTTCTTCAGAGGTGCCTGTAGAAGTCATTGCAAGAGAGCGCGCTGTTCTGTCAGAGCAAGCGGCATCAAGCGGAAGGCCTGAAGCCGTGATTGAAAAAATGGTAGAGGGTCGTCTTCAAAAGTTTTTTTCTGAGATTGCTCTGGAAGAACAAGATTTCATCTGTGAACCTGGAAAAAAAGTAAAAGAAATCTTGCAGGATGAAGAGAAAAAACTGGGAACCTCCATTCAGGTGACAGGGATGGTACGGTATGCTTTAGGTGGGGCTTCTTAGCCTATTTCCTATCTATGACAACCAGAACGTAGATATTCTGGTTGTCGGCTTGAATAGGGGCTGCATTTTGCAAGTAGAGTTAGATTAATTTTTTAAAAATCATATTTTAGGATAAGATTAAGATAAGCCACGTTTTGGGCTCATAGTTATAAAAGAAATGAGAAATTTCTATAGTGCCAATAGGGTAGAAAAGCTTTCCTTTCTAGATCTTTTAATTGGCTGATTCAATTTTTTTACTATAACGTCCACAGAGCCATGAATGCAGTCAAGATCCATGCAAAAAGAGAACAATCTTCCATCTGTAGATATTTTTCATGATATAAGAATGATGTATGATGTAAGGATATTTCAGTAGGAAATGTTATGCCTTTTGTGATCTTAATGCCAGCTCTTTCCCCCACGATGACCGAGGGACACCTTGTCAAATGGCATAAATCTATAGGAGATCACGTGCGCCCCGGAGATGTCTTAATGGATATCGAAACAGATAAGGCCATTATGGAGGTGGAAGCGACGCAAGAAGGCGTGCTGGTTCATATTTGGAAAGAAGCTCCGGCAGAGTCTGTACAAGTTGGGAATCCCTTGGCTATTTTAAAACAAGCTGGGGAAGCAAACGAACTGTGGGAACGGTTGCTGGAAGAGGCCATGACCAGCACCCCTAGCATGGACGTGCAATCAGCAGATGCTCCAACCGCTGTGGCTCCGCCTGTGGCAACGGCGCCTAAGGAAGCTCTTGAAGCGCAACCTTTACGCATGCGTATTTCTCCTTTGGCACGGAAAATAGCTCAGCTCTCTGGACTTGATCTGGTCCATGTACAGGGAAAGGGAACGGGGCCAAGAGGACGTATTCTTAAGCATGATGTAGAAGCCGCTCTGGATCGTCTGGCAACGACAGCTTCAAATCAAGCCTCAACGCCTGTGGCATCGTATCCCTTGGAAGCCTATACGTTAATGCCCCTAACGCCCATGCGCAAAGTCATTGCTGAACGGCTTTCTTTTTCAAAACAGACGATTCCCCATTTCATCTTATCTGCCGAATGCTGCATGGACGAACTTTTAATATTACGTCAAAAAATCCACGAAAGTTTGGGCGAAAAACTGTTTTCTATCAATGACTTTCTCGTAAAAGCATGTGCAATGGCTTTGCATCGCGTCCCTGAAATGAATACCTTATGGGGCGAATCTTCTTTGAAACGGTATACGCATGTGGATTTAGCCGTTGCGGTATCTGTTCCAGGAGGACTCATCACGCCCTTGGTTTTTGCCGCTGAAACAAAGTCTTTGCGCCATATTTCATCGGAACTAAAACAGCTGATTCAACGTGCACGCGCTGGAAAACTGCGCACAGAAGAGTATCAAGGGGGAACCTTTACCCTATCTAATTTAGGGGCTGGGAGTGTTACCCACTTTCAGGCCATTATTAATCCACCCCATTCAGGCATTTTAGCCATTGGAGCCAGTCAAGAAAAGCCTATAGTAGACCATGGATCTATCCGAATAGCTCAAAGTTTTACAGCAACTCTTTCTGCAGATCATCGTGTAATTGATGGGCAAGAAGCAGCTCATTTCTTAACGACCTTTAAAAATTTAGTCGAACATCCTTATCAGCTTGTGGTTTAACGGCTTTCATGTTATGGAAGCCTTTCTGTTCAATCACATCTTGGGCGTTTCAAAGTTGATCTGATTTCCACGGCAGACTATAAGGGGATAGATTTTTTGTGTAAGAAGCATGCTATTGCACCCAAAAAAAGTCTAATTATAAATACAAAGATTACTGCAAGACCTATAAAAAATGAGATTTGTGCTAAAACTATAACCATGAGATAGATAATCCTCTCATTCTAAATCCCATCTGAGCAGCGTATCGGATCTATTCTGATAAACGTGCGCGAGACATTCTATCCCATTTATTTTGAAAAACATACAATGGATGCGCCATATAACCAGTAAAATTGAGAACATCCTTTTTGACTTACACCTTCAATAGGAACCATTATAGGTTTCATCAATATGTTTTAAATAGAAGAAAGCATCTTGTCCCCTGATACTGTTTTTTTTAGGATGAAGTGCTAGAAAATGCATGGATTTTGCTAAATTTTTATCTCTTGTTTTTGGTATTTAGAAGTTCTTGACGAAGGTTTTTTTTTTCTTTACAATGACCGGTGGTAAGAGAGAAAAAAGGGAAGTCAAATGAAAAGAGCTACAAGCGGTATTCCAGATGAAGTATCCGATTCTTTGGATGCTTTAACCCATGAATTAAAAGAAGTGGGCATTGCCTATGTAGGGCATGGCGTCGTTAGCACCCATGGGGATCATACAGGATACTTTGCAGATCGGACATGGAGAGATATTTACTTAAGCAAAAAGTTTTTTCATCAATGTCCTGTTTTAGAGGTCTTTAAATTGAATCCTTTCCGTGTTGTGCATTGGGATCTTGATGTCGAAGACAACGAGGTCCATGTGATGCGCAGTAAAATGATAGGCATTTCCAGTGGGATTACCTTTTGCAATTTTTATAATTCTTATTTTACATTTTTCAATGTTGCTTTTCCCAATCATGTGGACACAGAGCAATACGTAAAAGAACTGAGCCCTCTGATGTCGGCATATCATAAGCATTATGATCGCACGCATTTGGGATGGCGCATGGTGGACTTAAAAGAGCCACAAGCATCTCTCTCGGAATTACAAACCATGCTTTCGTGAAAAAGATGTGTCTTTTCATGAGGTGAATGTCAGAGACCGCAGCAATAGCGTTCCTTCTTTAGGGGTGGAAGGAGAGGTTGCCAGCATGAATCTCTGTTTTCAAAGATCTTTTGTCCCGGTTCCTTATGCAGAAGCCTTAAGAACGATGCAATGTCATGTAGAAAGCATGCGAAAAAATCCTTTTGGTGTGCCAGAACGCATTTGGTTTACATCTCATCCCCCTGTTTATGCGTATGGCCCGAGGACTGATTTAGCTCAGCTTATGCCTTTAGAACACGGAAACATTCCCCTTTATGCTGTTCCGCGTGGAGGAACTTTAACCTTTCATGGTCCTGGACAACGTATGGTGTATCTGATGCTCTCTTTGAAAAAACGCCATCTTACCCTGAGGGCTCTTATTGAAACGTGTGAACGATGGATTTTAGAGACCTTTGCAGCATTTGGGATTTGCGGAAGGTTAAAGCCACCGCATCGAGGCATTTGGACTGAAGCAGGGAAAATGGCTTCTTTGGGACTTTTTGTGCAAGGGGGAGTGACCTCCTATGGGTTTGCTTTAAACGTTCATGATGATTTATCTGCATTTCAGTCCATTCATCCCTGTGGGCTTTTGGATCCGATGACTTCTATGGAATCGTGCATCGGCCCTTTAACTCTAGATGAGGTAGATTGCGTGTTGCAAAAGCTATGCCCTTTTGATTAGGCTCTTTTCTTTAAGATCTGTTTTCTTTACACTGAAAAAGTTGAAGATAAAGGGGGCTGTGGCTCAGTTGGTAGAGCGTGTCGTTCGCAATGACAAGGCCAGGGGTTCGATTCCCCTCAGCTCCACAAAGAGAGTATACATTCAAGGGTGTAGAGATGGACAATCGAGTGCTTGGATGCTTTCATATCAATAATTCTGGAAAAAGATGAGCAAATCCATAGAGCGTTTTATCGCATGGAGGTACTTGCGTTCTCCTAGGCAGGAAGGCTTTGTTGCAGTGATTGCTTGGTTTTCTTTTTTGGGCATTTTCCTGGGCGTTGCAACGCTTATTATCGTCATGTCTGTCATGAATGGGTTTCGCCATGAACTGCGCGATCGTATTTTGGGATTAAATGGTCATCTTACCTTGTACGCCCAATCTGGCCATGAAGGGGCTTTGGACCTCCCGCGTCTTTCTAAATTTTCTGGGGTTCTTTCTGTCACACCTTTGCTGGAAAAACAAGGGCTTTGCATCACGCATTCGGGCGCGACGGGCACCATGATTCGCGGGCTCAATCCCGAAGATTTAAAAAAACGCACCTTGGTTGCTAAAAATTTTATTCAAGGCGGTCTTTCTCGATTCGGAGAAGCCAATACGGTGGTTGTAGGAAGCAAATTTGCAAGAAAACTGGGCATTCGCCTGGGGGATTCCATTAAAATTATGGCTGCTGAAGGGCGTCATACGGCTTTTGGAACCCTTCCTCGAACACGTCATTTTCAAGTGGTGGGCATTTTTGAGAGCGGTATGTACGAGTATGATAGTGCCTTTGTTTTTATGCCACTGAGCAGCGCACAACAGTTTTTTGAAACTCCAAAGGTTGCAGGCGTTGAGATTTTCATGAAAGATCCGGATCGGTTGGGGCCCATCAAACAGTATCTTTCATCTCTGCAGGGGGTCTATTTTCACGACTGGCAAGAAGCCAATGGTCATTTTTTCAATGCCATTCAGGTGCAACGTAATGTCATGTTTTTAATTCTTACGTTGATTGTTTTGGTGGCAGTGTTCAACATTGTTTCTTGTTTGGTTATGTTGGTAAAAGACAAGACAAAAGATATTGCGGTCTTGCGCACGCTGGGGGCTACACGCAGTATGATCATGCGTGTTTTCTTTTATACAGGAGCTTTTATTGGCGTGCTTGGGACTGCAGCAGGCACCCTATTGGGGTTGGGGTTTTCTTACAACATTGAAGCGATTCGCCAAATTCTGGAAAAAATGTCTGGCATTGAATTGTTTCAGGCCGAGATTTATTTTTTATCTAAGCTTCCTTCCCGAGTGGATTTGCATGAAGTCAGTGCCGTGGTTTTGATGGCCTTAGGCTTTAGCTTTATAGCCACCATTTATCCTGCTTGGCGTGCATCACGCCTAAATCCAGTAGAAGGGTTGCGTTATGAATAACCATGCACCGTCATCTTCGATTTTAGAAGTGCGCAATTTAGTCTATAGCTATCCCCAAGAATCCAGAGAAATTAGGGTGTTACGTGGCGTTCATTTTCAATTGTTTGCGCGAGAACGTGTTGCGCTATGCGGGGTTTCTGGCGTAGGAAAATCAACGCTTTTGCATCTATTTGGTTTGTTGGATGTGCCTCAATCTGGCGAAATTTTGCTGAGAGATGGCAACCATGCCATTAAAACACAAGAATTAACAGACACACAACGGACAGCCTTAAGGAGTCATCTCATTGGCTTTGTCTATCAATTTCATTATTTGTTAAGCGAATTTACAGCCTTAGAAAACGTGATGATCCCCCTTATGGTTGCAGGGGTTTCACCAGAAAAAGCAAAAGAACGTGCACGCCTGTTGTTAGAGCGCGTTAACTTGGAAGATCGCATGACCCATCGGCCTAGTCAGCTTTCAGGAGGGCAACAACAACGCGTTGCCATTGCCCGTGCTTTGGCCAATGAACCCAAAATTTTATTAGCCGATGAACCCACAGGCAATTTAGACGAACATACGGCTCAGGATATTCTTAGTCTATTTTTCACTTTAAGCCAAGAACAGGGATTAAGTGTAGTGATGGCCACGCACAACATTGAACTACGCCGAAAATTTGACCGCGTTGTCTCTTTGCACGAGGGATTGTTAACAGAGGTTGTCTTATAGCTCAATGATGCATTTGCTCTTTTATTCTAGGCAAAAAGAGCAGTAAAATAATCTTAGTTTTATTTTTTATCCTTTTAAAATGACCCTTTTTAGCCCTTTAAGCGCATTGATGCAGAGCATCCCATCTTCTCCTACCCTTGCTATTTCTGAAAAAGCAAAAGCACTCCGACACTTAGGGCATGAAGTCATTGACCTTAGCGTGGGAGAGCCTGATGTCTTGATTCCCAGCTGGATCCGAGACGTCGCCATTCAGGCCATTGCAGAAGGGGAACACCTTTATACGCCTGTCGGAGGGACGTTGCCCCTGCGCATGGCGCTGGCAGAAGCCTTTCAAGCGCAATATCACAGTGCGACGACCCATGCACATGTCATCGTCAGTACAGGCGCAAAGCAAGTCATTCACAATGCCCTTAGTGCAACCCTAGAGCCAGGAGATGAGGTCATCATTCCTGCCCCCTATTGGGTTTCCTACCCTGCTATGGTGACATTGGCTGGCGGCGTTTCACGTATCGTCACTTGTTCTGCTGAATGCCATTTTAAACTTACGCCCCAGGCTTTAAAACAAGCCATCACGCCTAAAACCCGTTGGTTGATTCTAAATTCTCCCAGCAACCCCACAGGAGCTGTGTATTCCGCTGAGGAATTGCAAGCTTTGGCCCAAGTGTTGTTGATGCATCCAAAAATCTGGATTCTTTCAGATGATATATACCAGGATTTGGTGTACGCTCCATCGATCTTTACTTCTATTCTTGCCGTAGAACCTCGCTTGCATGAACGCACCTTGTCGGTTAATGGTCCATCAAAGTCTTTTTCCATGACAGGATGGCGCATTGGATATGGTATAGGGCCCGCTGCATTGATTGCAGGCATGATTCGACTGCAATCCCACACGACTTCGGGGGCATGTTGTATTGCACAATCAGCCCTATGGGCAACGTTGCGTCAATCTGAAAAAGCCAAGGCCCACACTCAGGCCATGAGGATGCTGTTTCAGGAACGTCGAGATGTGTTTTTTGAGGGATTAAAGGGATTTTCAGAAAACATAATGCCAGGAGGTGCCTTTTATCTTTTTGCAGATGTCAAAAGCATTATGGATGCCCGTGGCATGGCTTCTGACCTGCAGTTGGCTAGCATTTTGTTGGAAGAAACCCATGTCAGCAGCGTTCCAGGAACGGAATTTGGGCTTCCTGGATATTTGCGATTTTCTTATGCCTTGGAAATCCCTCTGCTTGAAACAGCATCCACACGCCTTAGGCTTTGGGCGCAAAGCTAATGAGCATCTCCTTTCAATTCATCAAGATTCTAGAGGACGTGTTTGCAGAAAGAGCCAATCTCTCACCAGCGGGGGCAAAAAGGGTGCAAGGGTTGTATACACGCGATGATGGTATGTATTCAGCCAGTTGCGCTGATCCCAAGATAATTCTGAGGTTAAAATCAGTTTTAAATCAAAGGGAGCCAAGGTCAATGTGTTAAGAGACAATCGATCTGGAAAAGCTTGGTCTTTCACACCATAGGGTTCTACCACCACAAGATTTTCCAGACGAATCCCTCCCCAATGCTCTTCATAATATCCGGGTTCATTGGAAAAAATCATGCCAGCTTTAATGGGATCAGTCCCTGCACGTTGTGAAAGATTAGGAGGCGATTCGTGCACAGAAAGATACGTGCCCACACCATGGCCCGTTCCGTGATCATAGTCGAGACCCCGTTGCCACAAAAAGCTCCTTGCAATGGCATCTAGTTGTTGTCCTGATGTGCCATGGGGAAAAATTTGGCTGGCTAAATGAATATGCGCCTGAAGAACACAGGTAAATAAGCGTTGTGCTTTTAAGGAAGGGGCTTGTGCATCAGGACTTAACCATAGGGTTCGTGTCACATCTGTCGTCCCAAAATAATACTGTCCACCAGAATCTACCAAATAAAGACCCGTTCCCAATGGGCGTGACCCAGAAAGGGGAGGGATATAGTGAATAATAGCACTGTGATCTCCAAAAGAAGACAAGGTTGGAAAACTGGGGCCTTTATAATTTGGATTTTTTTGTCTCAATTCCTCAAGGTATTGTGCTGCAGAGGTTTCGCTTTCCATGTGTTCTGGGGGCAAATTAGAAAGCCAATGTAAAAATTGAACCAACGCAACGCCATCTCTTTCATGGGCTTGAGCCATGTGATTGATTTCCCATGACGTCTTTTCAGCACGCACACCCGCTAAGGGAGATGAGGAGGCAATCCAAGTGGGTCCCCATAAGGCCACCGGCGTAGTTTTTGGATCATATGCAAGCGTCATAGGCTTAAGGGCCTCAAGCTCTTCCAAATCATAAAAGAAAAATTCTGGCGATTCTTTGGGTAAAAAACGAGGCAACGCCGTAAAGATATCTGCATAAAAGATTCCATTCTTCCAATGAATCAAAGCATAGGCTTGAAACAAAGGGGTAAAGGGCATATCCGCCCCCCTTAAGTTCGTGATCCAGGCAATATCTTCTCCTTTGCACAAGAGAATGGGATGTTGAAGGGGTTCGCCAAACACCTCCTGACATTTTTCCTGAAAGGAACGATCACTTGGAATGGATTGGATAGCCCCTAAAGAAACAGCATTCCAAGAGGGGTAGATCATAGAACGGAGGGTGGATGCCTCATCAAACGCAAGGGTGCCAGGAAACAGTTTCTCCATATGCTCTAACTGACTTTTTGAAACAATCCAAGGATCAATGGCCAAGGTTTTATTTGCATTGCCCCAGGTTTTTAACCATGTAAAAGGAGATTCACTTAAGAGTGTAATGCCCTCAGTTTCTTGTTGTGCTTGTAGCGTATAGCGGCCATCGATGCATAAAAAAAGGGATTCGGGCGTAAGGATGAGGCTGCCACTGGATCCAGTAAATCCAGTGAGGCGTTGAATCGTTGCACGCGCCAAGGGAGAAGATTGTAAAAAACGATCTTGCATAGGAAGAAAATAGGCATCCCATCCAAGTGTTTTCATCGTGTTTTGAAGGGTCTTCAAGGCATGTTCTCTAAGGGTTTTTATCTATTTCTAGTATCCCCTCTTGCCAAATTTTGTAAAGACGCATAGGATAGGAAGGTAATTTGGTTGCTGTGAGAAAGCATGGGTCAAAAAGCAGATCCGATTGGATTAAGGTTATGTATTAATCGTACGTGGGACTCTTTGTGGTATGCACGAAAGGGTTATGCTTCGTATTTAAAAGAAGACTTATCCATTCGTAAGTTTCTAAAAACGAATCTTTCTACTGCAGGGGTTTCTCGTATTGTTATAGAGCGTCCTCAGAAAGTGCCCTATGTGACTGTATTTGCATCACGTCCTGGTGTAATTATCGGGAAAAAAGGAACAGGTGTAGAGCAGCTATTGGCCAGAATGGAAAAAAAATTAGGCATAAAATGCGTTTTTAATGTGGTAGAAGTCAGGAAACCTGAACTCTATGCTCAGATTGTTGCAGATGATATCGCCCAGCAGATGGAGCGTCGCGTATTTTACAAACGGGCCATGCGTCGTGCGATTCAGGGAGCATTAAAAATGGGAGCAAAAGGCATCCGCATTAACTGTTCTGGTCGTCTTGGTGGGGCAGAGATTGCGCGAACCGATTGGTATCTCGAGGGGCGTTTGCCTCTACACACCTTGCGTGCTGATATTGATTTTGCAAGCAGTACAGCACATACCAACAATGGCGCTTGTGGCGTAAAAGTTTGGATTTATCGCGGAGATGTATTGGAAAGAGGGGCTTCTATGCTAGAAAGACGTCTTGGAGAAGTCTCGGTAAACCGTTTGGGGACTCAATAAATGTTAATGCCTCGTAAAACTAAGTTTAGAAAACTTTTTAAAGGGCGCATTCATGGAGAAGCGACTCAAGGCAATTCCTTGAATTTTGGATCTTATGGATTGCAAGCCTTGGCTCCGGATCGTATTACAGCGCGTCAGATTGAATCAGCGCGTCGTGCAATGACACGACACATGAAGCGACTTGGGCGTGTTTGGATTCGTATTTTTCCTGATGTGCCCGTGACATCTAAACCTGCAGAGGTCCGGATGGGCAGTGGAAAGGGAAGCATTGAATATTGGGCATGCCGTGTGAAGCCAGGGCGTATTTTGTTCGAAATTGATGGGGCATCCCTTGCGGTTTCAGAAGAGGCCCTTCGTCTTGCTGCTGCTAAGCTTCCTATTCGTACGCGGTTTGTTCAACGGCAATCAAGAGGAGAGTAAAGCATGGCAAAGACAGAGTCTTTTTTAGCGCTTAAGATTTTATCTGAAGAAGCTTTGAGAGGAGAGGTGATTCAGGGTAAGCGAGCATTGTTTAATTTTCGATTTCAGAAAAAAATAAATGCTGCAAAGCCTCACGAAGTTCGTGCAATGCGCAAGCGAGTCGCGCGTCTTAAAACAGCGATGGTTCAGAAAAAATTTGAAGGACAAGGGGGGGAATAGGTGCCAAAACGCATTCTAATAGGACAAGTTGTCAGTCATAAAAATGACAAAACGGCTATGGTAAAAGTCAAGCGCATGGTGCGTCATCCTTTGTATAAAAAAATCATTACAAAGAGCAAGCGGTATGCGGCTCATGACGAGGGCAATGCCTATAATGAGGGGGCGTGGGTGATGATTCAAGAGAGTCGTCCTTATTCCAAAACAAAATCCTGGGAAGTGATTGGGCTTAAAGAAAGTGTGTCAAACGGTTTGGAGACCTCATCATGATTTACATGCAAACACGGCTTAAGGTTGCAGACAATACGGGGGCAAAAGAAGTCATGTGCATCAAAGTCCTGGGTGGATCTAAGCGCAAATTTGCTGGTCCAGGGGATGTTATTGTTGTATCTATAAAAGATGCTATTCCTCGTGGAAAAGTAAAAAAAGGGACCGTTCACAAAGCAGTGATCGTAAGAACAAAAAAAGGGATTCAAAGAAGTGATGGATCCAAAATCTTTTTTGACGATAATGCGGCCGTGTTGGTTAAGCAAACCGAACCTTTAGGAACACGCATTTTTGGTCCTGTCCCTAGAGAATTGCGTAAAAATTTCTTAAAAATCGTTTCTTTGGCTCCAGAGGTGTACTAATGGCTTGGAAAATAAAAACAGGGGATGAAGTTTTTGTCATTTCTGGAGATTCAAAAGGAATTAAAGGGAAAATTCTTCGTGTAGATCGAAAAACTTCTAGAGTTTTGGTTTCTGGTGTGAACGTTCGTTCTCGTCATGTCAAACCATCTCCTCAAAATCCAGAGGGTGGAGTGATTAGAAAAGAGTGCCCTATCCATGTTTCAAATGTGGCTCTTGCGGTCCCTCGGTCTTCTGAGCACGATGCAAGTCTTGTTCCGACACGTGTTGGGTTTCGTTTTTCTGATTCAGGAAAAAAGGTGCGTTATGCAAAGCGCAACCAGATAGAAATTCAAGAGAGTCGTCCATCATGAGGGTGTTAGGGTGGAATTGAAGGGTATTTTGGTAGGAAAGAGAAGATAGCCTAAGAAGGATGTCTCATAAAAGTCAAAAGATGATATAGGGGGGGCAGTAAGCAATGGGGAAAAGTTTTAGACAGCAGTATGATGAAATCATTTGTCCTGCTTTGATCAAGAAAGGGGGATATGTCAATCGATTTTCTGTTCCAAAGTTGGAAAAAATTGTTTTGAACATGGGGCTTGGAAAAAGGCTTTTAGAGAAAGGGGCTTTGGAAGCTGCAACAGAAGGGCTTGCGGATATTGCAGGGCAGCGTCCTTGTATCACCTATGCAAAAAAATCCATTGCATCCTTTAAAGTGCGTGAGGGTATGCAGTTAGGTCTAAAAGTGACTTTGCGTGGGAATCGGATGTATGAATTTTTTCAACGTCTTCTTGTCATAGCGATGCCACGTATTCGAGATTTTCGGGGCGTTTCATCCAAAAGTTTTGATGGTTGTGGAAACTTTTCATTAGGAATTAAAGAGCACTCTATTTTTCCTGAGATTAAATATGATAAGATCAGTGATATTCTTGGGATGGATATTATCATTGTAACAACAGCTTCTACGGATAAAGAAGGAAAGTTATTGTTAGAAGAATTTGGAATGCCGTTTCAGAATTAACAAAAAGGGGGAAGTGTGGCAAGAAAAGGTCTTTTAGAAAGCAACGATCGCAAGAAAGCGCTTGTGAAGCGCTTTTCTGACTCTAGAAAACGGCTCAAATCTATTATTATGGATCGTACGATTCCATTAGAAGTTCGTTTTGAAAGTTCTTTGAAATTAGCAAAGATGCCAAGAAATTCCTCTAAGGTTCGTGTTCGATCTCGATGTATCGAAACTGGAAGGTCAAGAGCAGTGTATCGTTTCTGCGGTCTTTCTCGTATTATCCTTCGTCAGGAGGCTGTTCACGGAAGGCTTCCAGGCGTTAGACGTTCTAGTTGGTAATTTGTATTATGGGAAAAGAGAATGAGTGTTGTTTGGTAAAAACATGAGGGGAATAATTTTATGATGACAGATCCTGTTGCTGACATGCTTGCCCGCATTCGCAATGCACATATGAGAGAAAAAAAGACTGTGGAAGTTCCTTCTTCTAAGTTTAAGGCAGCTATTCTTTCTGCTTTGGAACGTGAGGGCTATATACGAGGATACGATATCCAGGATGATGCTTCCCATCAAAAAAAGTTTATCGTCCAGCTAAAATATTTTAATGGTCGACCTGTAATACGTGATCTTAAAAGAATCTCTAAGCCTAGTGTTCAGATATATACATCGCTAAGCGAGATGAAGCCAGTGGCTAATGGGCTTGGAAGTGCTATTCTTTCTACTTCTTTAGGGGTATTATCAGATCGTGAAGCACGAGATCGTAAGGTTGGTGGAAAAATTCTTTTAACGGTGAAATAATTATGTCACGCATTGGTCTTCTTCCTATTCTTCTGCCTTCTGGGACTGATTGTTCCTTTGGTGAAGATCTTGTATCAATAAAAGGTCCTAAAGGTTCTCTCGAGTTTTCTATTTTTCCAGGATTTTTTCTAGAAAAAGAAGAGAATGTTCTCCGAGTTCACGTGAAAAATCCTGAAAAACCTTATCCAATAAAGGTTTCTATGCTTTATGGCACATTGTGTCGTACGATTGCCAATATGGTCATTGGTGTTTCAGTTGGCTTTGAGAAGACGCTAGAGCTTGTTGGGGTTGGATATAAAGCTGATCTTCAAGCAGGTAAAGATGGAGCTAAAATTTTAAAACTTTCTTTGGGATATAGTCACGATATTCTATATCCTGTTCCATCAGATATAACCATTGTTATGGAAAAAGCTACTCTGTTTAAGATCCAGGGAATCAATAAGCAGCGAGTAGGCCAGATTACAGCAGAAATTATTCGCTTTCGTCCACCTGAGCCCTATAAAGGCAAGGGAATAAGAATTCCAGGACAGTATTTGCGCATTAAGGAAGGAAAAAAGTAATATGAAAAGATATTTAGCTTCAACTGAAGCCAGAAGAAAACAAAGAACTCGTCTTCGCGTTCGAGCTCAAGGAAAACCGCGTTTATCTGTATTTCGATCCGGTAGACATATCTATGTGCAATTGATTGATGATGTATTGCAAAAAACGCTTGTTTCAGCTTCTTCCATAGAAAAAATTGGCAAAAGCAATTTTAAGTCAGGTAGTACTTGTGAAGCTGCTCATTGGGTAGGACAAAAGATAGCAGAAAGAGCATTAGGTGCCGGTGTTACTTCAGTTGTATTTGATCGAGCGGGATATCGTTTTCATGGTCGAGTTAAAACATTGGCAGAAGCAGCGCGAACGGGAGGATTATTGTTTTAGTGTAGGATAACCTTTTGACCTTGATTTATTGACCATTTTGTTTATAATCTCTTAAGTGAAACAATCTTTAATCAAGATTTAAAAGTTTTAATCTTAGACGAAATAGTTTAGGCTTTATTTTCAAACGCTAAGTTTCACCAATCATCAAAACTTTTTGGTAAAACAACTCCAAAATTTCGAATACTTGGCATTGCAATGAAAAGAAGATTTGAAGACCTAAATGCATTGCCTCATGCATCTTAAAAAATGCAATGAGCTTTTTTCAATAGGGTGGCACAAGGATACTTCCATGAAATATCTGCAAGCCATTCTATCATAAATAGTAATGTAGATTGCAATAGGCCTCTATTTTTGTGATACTGCAAACAAAAATTAGATTTCTTCGGAAACTAGCTTTTAAGTCAAATTTTCGGTTAAAAAATTTCTAATGATGCACAATAAAAACAGTCAAGGACTGGATGACGAAACATTTAGTCGCTTAACGGAAATTAAGCGCACCTTTTCATGTACCTTTGAAAAAACAAATCCTATCCTCTATGAGTGAGATCACAAAAAAAGCAGCAGATCGTAAGATAAGCTAACCATGAAAGATCAATTGTTTATGACACTTGAATCCTTTCGTATGTGCATAAATGCCAAAAGTATAACGGCATTGAAAACACAGATTATGAAAGCATCGAATGGATTGAAAAGAATATCACAAAACAGCGAGATTTTGCATTGCCATGATGTGTAGTAAAAGTAGTGTTTATTTGATATAAAATTTCTGTATTTTTAAAAAATAGTTGAGCATATATGAGCCCATATAGTTTAGATTAAGTACAAAAAGTGACACCATTTATACGTTCCAGCCATACACAACGAGCAGCTGCTGCTTAAAAAAACAACAGTCAATGTATGATCTTTACGCTACAAGAGTGCTGGTCATTGCTGCGCGAGAAGGCATTTAGGAGCACCAAGATTGCAAAAAGTTTATCCAACGCATCACAGAAAATTCCAAGGCATCTTCAGAAGAGGATTGCTTGTGAATTTGGTATGAGCGCTAGTAGCAAGATATGGGTTAAGATGCGTTGGCTTTAGCCATAAAAAAAAGCTTTTACCCACCTGGAATCAAGCGAATAAAAGATGAATAAACACCCATAAATCATAAAATACATAAATAAAAAAACTTTTCTATATTGACGAATGTATGGAAGAAAGTGGATTTGAGATGGCACTTGGCAAAAAGTGAGGCTGGGGCAAGAAAAGTCAATGACTCTGTGGCAAGAAGAGCGCTAAATATGACCAAAAAACAAATGTCATGGAGGAATACGTCAATAAAAATTCAATATGAGCCATGGTGTTTGATGTTTCATGTCATACAAACCTCTTTAATATTTGGGCAGCACAATTACTGATCAAATAACTAAAGCCAGATCAGTTTGTGGTAATGAACAATGCAGCATTCCATAAGGTGATGCGCACGTTAGTTCCCATTGTCCAAGGGATTGATAGGATCTTTTTTGGCAAAGCATGTCATAAAAAGCAAAAAAATCTTGTATAAAATTTTGGCAAAATTAACCGCAGATACTCCAGATGAATAAGACTGCAAAACGATTGCCCGCGCTGGTATGAGGAATACAGGTCAAGCCCATTGCTCATGGAATATTATCAAGCAGAACATTATAATTGCAGAGTCCTTTCCTCAAAATGCTTAAGTTTATGCCTACACAGTATCAATTTAAGCTTGTCTACATGATAAAAGAGGCAAAGACCCTTGATGCTATTTTGAGTCAAGCCGTTATTTTTTTTGACCACTGTACCCTTTCTTTTGTCATAGGATGATATATTTTAAATCTTTGATGAAGCAATGATTTTTGGGAATGAAAAAACATTAGGTGATGGGATAATGCCATTGAGTCAACGATATTATTCGAGAAAAAATTCGAGGCAAACATAAGTTTTACCTTCAAGCCCCATTATTTCCCCTAGCATCCCTTTTGATAAAAATGATTGTCTTTTCTTTTTCTGATGTTTCTCATTTGAGGAGATGGAGGACATAAGGCAGCATAAGAAGTATTTTTATAAAAATAGAAATTACATTAGAAGCTTGATTTCAGCCCCTTATTCAGGTCGTCTTAGAGTCATCTGGAAAGGGGATGCCATTTACAAAATGATGCACATAATGATTTGAAGATGTTTGCATCTCTTCAGGTGTACCTTTCCACGTAATATGCCCATCGTGAAGAAGGGCAATATGATCCCCGATAAGACTGGCGCTTTGAACATTGTGTGTAATGGTAAAGGCTGTTGCTTTCAGACGGGTAATGACCGTTCGAATTAATTGACTAATCACGGTTGTAGAAATAGGATCGAGTCCTTCAGTGGGTTCATCAAAAAATAAAAATTTGGGGTTCATGGAAATAGCCCTCGCAATACTTGTGCGTCGCTTCATGCCTCCGGAGATTTCACTTGGATAGAGATCTGCTGTGTGTTGAGCTAGCCCAACACTCTCTAAAATTTCAATGGCTTCT
>CANGUX010000006.1 GCA_947457385.1 Holosporales bacterium | reverse complement strand
GCTGTGTGCCTCTGCGACCTGTGTCAAAGCTTCTCATGAGGTGCAGAGTGCTTGCCAGTTTCCTTCACGCTCGTTGTATAGAAATGATGAATCCTATCTAAATAGTGAGTGCTCACCCTCATTACTTAGATATGACCCCTCATTATATGAATATGAACCCTCATTAAATGGATACTCACCCTCATTAAATAGAAAATCACCCCCCTCTAATGCACAAGCTTTAAGAGAAGAGCTAAAAAAAATGAAAGCCAAAATTTCACTTTGCTTTTCAACCCGGGAAGAAATACCCGGATTGCCCTTTGATGAAAAGATGAAACTAGAGGGTTATAGAATGCATATTTCTATAAAAGCCAGTATACAATTCCTAAAAAAAAAGCTTTTGGAGGCACCAACAGAAATCGAAAGGATTAAATACGAGCAAGCGATTAAAGATTTAGAAAACGGCCGCTTTGAAATAGTGTCAAAATCGGAAAAAAGAGACCTTCAAGAAAAATTAAACGAAGCTAAAACAAATCTAAATAAAGCACTTTATGATTTAAATAAATCTCAAGAGGATGTTAAGATAGCAAATGATAAATGGATGGAAGCATTAAAAATAAATAGCAATCAGAATGCAAACCTTAATCCATCTCAGGCTCATGAAGAGACTCTTGCAACTCTTAAAAATCAGATTGCAACAAACAATCACCTTAAAGAAGCATTGGATAAAACAAATATTGAACTGGATTTAGCTCACAAGCGTGCATGGGAGTTTGGTGTGTCTCTTTCTTGCAAAGAAAAAGACTATGATAAACTTGTGGAAAATTATATTAAAGCAAAGATAGATTTGGATAAGAGTTGCGCATTTCTTAAAAAATTTGAAGAAGAAGTCGAGAACGATAGAAGATCTTGCCTTGATGCACTTGTATCTATGTCCATGCAAATCCAACGAGAACGTAATAAGCCAGATTCTACGGTTTTTTTACCAGAAAACTCTTCGTTTTATTCAGTATCAGAAAATGATACAAATTCTATGAATTATAATAATCCACAGAATATAGAAGAGAGGATAGAGCAGATGACAAAAAAGACAAAAATACACAATGAAACTTTAAAAAGACTAGCCCATCAAATGAATAATTCAACTAAACTCAAATAATCCTAAAAATGCTTCTTCTCCTCTTTAACGGGCTTGGCGCGTGCTGCATGCGCCAAAACTGTCCCTTACTTAAGTGACCTTCCAATAGGAAATCATAAACGATTTTTTCAATTGCAATAGATAGATCATCATGAAAAATTTTGTATATTTTTTAAGAAATCTATAGATTTCTTTTTTATTTTTTTGTATGATGAGGAGTCAATTTTATTAACAAAGAGATAAGTATCCATGAAAAAAATTAAGAATCTTTTTCTTTTAACCTTTCTGTTTTCTGCAGCGAACTCTGTCAAAGCATCCCTTGGAGAGGGGCATGATAACAACCCGAATTTAAAACAGCCAAAATCATTCGGACATGAAATAAACAACCTAGAAGCGATTAAAGAAGAGATTGCTTTTCGCTTTTTAACCCGTAAAAACAGGGAAACATTGCCCCAAGAAAAAAAGTTAGAACTAGATAAGTATAGAGCGGATATTGATAGAAAAGCGACCATAAAAATATTAGAATTAGAATATGTTAAGGCATCAGGCAAAGCAAAAGAGGAAATAGAAAAAAAGATTGAAGCTCTAAAATCCAGCGGATTTTCGGTCATATTGGAAAAAAAGCTAGAAGATCTTGAAAACAACTTGATCACCTATCAGAAGGAAAAGAACGAAACTGTTGCTAAAATAAAAGAGCTTGAAAATAGAATCTTAGAAAATAGGCAAATTGATTTTCTTAAAATTCAAAAATTTGAAGCAGATTTGAAACAAACTAAAGAGGATTTAGTGAATCTTAATCAACAAAAAAAAGCATTTGAAGAGGATGTATCCGCTAAAAATTTGGAAATTAAAACGCTTGAAAAAAAATCAACAGAAGCTGAAGAGAAGTTCGAGACTCTTAAGGAAGATCTTGGGAAAGCAAAAGAGGCATTTGAAGAATTTCTAAAATCTAAAGATTTTCAAATTACAGAAGCAAAAGATAATATTAAAAAACTTACTGATTTATTGCAAAAAATGGAAACGGATCAAGAGAAATTCAAGCTTGAAAATGGAAATCATATTAAAGAAATTGAAGAGTCACTCCTAGCAAAAAATAATGAAGTTGAAGATCTTGAAAAAAAATTAACAGAAACTCAAGAGAAGCTATTGAATCTTGAGAAAGAAAGAGATTCATTGCGAAACGATTTAGATGAAAATCTAAAGTCTAAAGATTTTCAAATTAAAGAAGCAGAATATAATATTAAAAAACTTAATGATTTATTGCAAAAAATGGAAACGGATCAAGAGAAATTCAAGCTTGAAAATGAAAATCATATTAAAGAAATTGAAGATTTAAATAATGAAATTCAAGAGATTGAACAAACATTAATAAAAAATAAACAAGAATTTGAATTAAACTTTAGTGAATACTTTAAAAATCAAAAAAGCCGCGGGCAATTAACGGAGATGTTAGCTTTCTTGGAAACCAGTAAGAAAAATGATATCGAAACTTTCGAAAAGGATAATGAAGAAAAAATATTGGGTGAGCAGATTGGAGAAGCATCTTTAATTAGGATAAACAAAGAAGCAGAAGGCATTGAAGGTTTCAACGAGCGGATCGAAGACACCCATAATGGAATAAAAAAAATTGATGAAGATATGGAGATAAACCTTCAAAATATGATGAAGGCATTTGAATTTTCATCTTCTAAAATAAATTTCGATGGGAAATTAGCCGTTAATCCGATTGGCATAAATAAAGCTTATGAAGCAGAAATATATGATCTTAATAGAAAACTTGCAGATTTTACTACAGAGTCCAATAAAGATAAAGCTGCTATAGAACAGACGTTCAAGCAACAGCTAGATGAAGTAAAAGAAACACTCAATCAAGAGCAACTTCAGGCGCAAAAAGAACGCGAGGCGCATGAAGAAGAAATTATGAAGCTTAAAACTGAATTGACTCAATTGATACAAAAAAATAAGGAGATGCTAGAGGCTAAAAATAAAGTTTTGGACGAACCCATCAAAGAAACTAAACAAAAAAATGAACAGGAAAAATTTGAAGTTCAAGCATCGAAAAGCAGTAAAAAGAAAAAAAGTAACAAATAAATATATAATAAAAAGAGAATTTTAGGTTCTCCTTATAAAAAAGCCCATTCCTAGGAATAGGAATGGGCTTAGCATGGATGGAAAATCTAATTCTAATGAGTATTCTAGCGCATCAGCATAATCCCCTGGACTGCTTAAGATGACGGTATGGCGCAAGATAGATGAGTCATTCCAACTGATGGAATGCCAAGGTGCTGTTTTTTTTCTGCTTTTCATGATCCCCTCCTTACCCCATGCATAACAATCTGAAAACGTTGTATCCTGAGAGAGAACGCATACACGTATGCATGACAATTTTTACCCATGCACTATGGTCTTGGTTTACGGCTTTAAGATAGGCTAGGCACGTTCTTATTGCATCATTAAGTCAAATACAATGATGTTTTTATGGTCATGAAGGGTGATGCACACATTAACACCAGTGGGATTGCTTGATCATGGAGTCGTTTTGCGATAGCAATATCCCTGATTCCCTTCAGATGCATGATATGTTAGTGTTCCAAAGTTGAGCGGATTTCCAAAGCGTGTGTCCAAAAACAGGTCTTATTTCCCATGAAACGCAAAAATAACAGATGCTCTTTCGAGAAAACGCCTTGTATTAGCAGGCATTGGTCGCGTTTTGAAAATGAATCCCTGGTGATGCAGCAGGTTGTGAATGCCAAAGTGCGTAGTATTCCCAAATAAGATAAAATGCATAAAATGCTATAAAAAAGTCCGCTTAGTGACGAAAGGTGGTCCTATGTTGTGAAAAAATTCTATAAACAATGGATTTGGTTGCCCTAAACCAAAATGCACGAGAAAGGGTTTGGGTTTATGTTAGAGAAAGAAAAGAGAGCCCAGGGTTTATGGAATCCTTTATCAAAAAGATAGTAAGGCTTTACGGTGGATGCAGCAGATTTTTATCAGTCTTATGCATCGTTATGCATCGGCCTTCCGCCTAATCAACGAACACGTTTTAAAAAAGACAGGAGAGTGCAGCCCATATAGAGCCCTTCAGCACCTCACCGTACGACACCCTTAAGGGCGGTTGGTCGCTAAAGCTTGAACCATATGGTGCTATAGGGATGGTTTTGAGTTACATCCATTAACTGATTAATACAATCTAATGGATCAGCTTCAACTTGGAGAACGAGCTCATTCTAATCGGGGGTTAAAAGGGTTTCAGCTGCCGATAGGTCATCTTTAGAATCCTGACATTGTCATGTTTACAAAGCTAGAAACGCTTAGTTCTCTTTATAAAGCTCGCCAGCACCTCTCTTAAACTAGCATGTTCAGCCTGAACCAAACCTGTTTTTGTTTGTGCTTTATGAGAAGACAACGCTTTACCATAGTTGCCATCAATAGAAATAATGCCAATTTTATGATGTAAGAGCACGCGCTATTCTTATCTGTCACTCTTTTCTAAATGTACATTTATCATTCGTCCATATTATTTAAAAAGGTATCTTCATGCATTTTTCTATAACATGAAATCTTATAGCATGCAAATAAATAGAATATCCAAAACTTTTTTGTTTGGCTATAATTAATTTTCATTTAACTCGGCAAATGATTTACCTTGCATGAATGACATGTTTAATTGTATGATTCCTTTCTTTACAACCCTTTTGCGATCAAAAAACCTACATTTACCCCTTAAAAAGGCTCCCCCCCCCATATTAACGGCAAAATCTGTGGTTGTTTGCTCTTTTTTTCCAATGATTTGTCCTTGTACACACAGCTCTTGGATATGCATATGCCCTCTATTTTATCATGTACAAGGCCTGTGATGGGCCCTCTCACTCATTAAAAGCAGGTGTTTAGAGAGCTCACAGCACTGTTTTAAATGAATCCCTACAAGAGCTAGATTCTGAAACTTACTTATTAAATACGCGCCAGTTTTACGCTGCTGTTTTAAAAATCTCTGTTAAGGAGGTAGATCGCCCCTGCCCCTCTTTTCTCATCAGGGCGCTTTTTTCTCCAGCAGCCACAATGTACACTGTCATGCATAGGGCCTAACAATATATTTCTTGCCCGATGAAAAAGGACCCTAAGTGCTTTACAAACAGCATTTTTTTGATGTGAAAGGGCTTTCTCCCATGAGATGCATGTTTTTTATGGAATGAGGATTTTGATTTTCATGGGATCCTTAACGTCAAGACCACTCTAACATGTTACCTAAACTTTATCACCACAACACAATGGTATTTTTTGCTCATGCAAGGGGATGCCGTCCAAAGGGAGGGTCATTCTTTTTCCCCCCCTAAGGGCAAATCTATGTTTGCCCACCTCATTCTAAAAGATTCTAAAAGAACTTAGGATTGTTTTTTTTCAGATTTCTCTTGTGCTGTTTCCAGGGCCTCTCCTAGAAGGGCTCCCATGCGAGAATGACCAGATTCCCCAGCATTGCCATACTCTGCCATGGCCTTACGCTCATCCTCAATTTCTTGGGCTTTAATAGAAAGCACGAGAAAATGCGCATCAGGATTTAAAGTTACAATCTTAGCTTCGACCTTTTCTCCCACAGAAAAAAGACTTGGCACTTGCTTTTCCCGATCCCGCGAAAGATCAGAACGCTGGATCATCGTAACCATTTTATGTCCTAAATCTACTTCAATGCCTTGATCTAAGATTCTCGATACCGTCCCTGTAATGGAATCCCCTTTCTTCCACTGACTAAAATAAATGCCCCATGGATCTACTTCTAATTGCTTGACCCCTAAGCCAATCATTTCTTTTGCTGGATTAATACTGAGCACTTTCAAAGAAATTTTCATACCAATAGAGTATCGTTCTAACATTTCATCCGGTGAAACTTCCCAAGAGAGATCATTCTTGTGCACAGTGCAGTTAATCCCGTCAGGCAGACCCACCAACAAGCCAAATTCTGTCACATCCTTCACTTCGGCTTCTACGGTACTGCCAATCTCATGTTTCAAGGCAAATCGATCTAAAGGATTCTCTGTCGCTTGCTTTAACCCCAAAGAAACACGTCTTTTTGCAGGGTCAATCTCTAAAATAACGGTGGTCACTTCTTGCCCAGAATGCACAATTTGATGAGGATCTACATTCTTTTTGCTCCACACCATCTCGCCTACATAAATTAAGCCCTCTAGACCTTCTGATAATTCTACAAAGGCACCATAATCCGTCACATTGGTTACGACTCCTTGAACACGCTCTCCTATTTTGTATAACTCATGAATGGTGGTCCAAGGATCTTTTTCCAATTGTTTCATGCCTAAAGAAATTCTTTGTGTCTCTTTGTTAAAGCGCGTCACCACCACCTGAATCTTTTGACCAACGACCAGCAACTCAGAGGGATGCTTTAAGCGCTTCCACGCCATATCTGTAATGTGCAAGAGGCCATCGATGCCTCCTAAATCCACAAAAGCACCATAATCCGTAAGATTTTTTACCACTCCGTCTAATCTCTGGCCTTGCTCTATGCTGCCAAGAAGATTCTGACGCCCTGCAGAACGCGATTCCTCTAAAATCGCACGACGGGATACGACGACATTGCTTCTGGAATCATCCATTTTAAGCACTTGAAAAAGCTGTGTAGTCCCTAAGAAATGGGTAAGATCTTTGACAGGACGAATATCCACTTGGCTCCCTGGAAGAAAGGCGGTAGTGCCCAAAATATCGACCGTCAACCCTCCTTTAACCTGGCCTATGATGACTCCTTCGATAGGCTTTTTATCTCGGAACGCATCGCTTAGAGAGCTCCATGAAGCTTCTTGACGCGCACGTTCATGGCTCAGCTGGGCATCTCCCATACGTCCTTCATAACGATCAATGTAAACTTCAACTTCATCTCCTACGCTTAATTGTCGTGGTGCAAATTCTTTCAAAGGAACGCGCCCTTCTGATTTGAGGCCCACATCTATGAGCGCCATATCTTTATCGATGCTAACGACTCTTCCCTTAACCACTTGCCCTTCTAAATTAACGCGTTTCCGCAAAGAAGCTTCTAGAAGCGTTTGAAATTCGTTAAGTGCCATGATACTCTCGTGTTAGGGGTTTTTAAGACTCTCGCTAAAAAGAGAGCTTTTTCATTTTAAAAGAACTCAATCAAAAAAGGCAAGGGATAAAGAGGTCTTTCATTAGATACGCTCTGAAAGCCAAATGGCTATTTTTGTTATATTTCTAATAGATGTCCCTAAAAATCCCTTGATATCTCCTCCTTCTAACCTTGCTTTTTCTTTGTGGGCAGCTTCCTGGATTTGGCAAACCATAAGATCCTCGCGCAAAGGATCCCCTTCAGGTAACTCATGAATTTGTTTGGTGTAATGTGTTTCAATGATTTCTTCGATGGCCGCAGTGCACGTCATTGTAGCTTTGCTGGACCATCCAGTCAGAACCCCCAATCCCCAGCCCATGGTTATCCATAGAGGATCCATGCGGGTAGATGGCGCTGTATGTTTTTTTTGAAGGGCTTCAAAAAGGAGGACATGTCCTGTTTCTTGATACGCCATGTCCTCCAAGATCGACGTTAATTCTTGGCGATGTGGGCGCTGGGGCCAGAGGGCTAGCGCTAAAAATTGACCGGCATAAATGGCACATGCGCCTCGCTCTCCTGCAAGATCTACGCGAATCATGCGCCTATAGTCAGGTTTCACGATTTCTTTCGCATCATACGCAAGCACAGCAACGCATACACGGTAAATAAGGCCGCCAAATAAAGAGGCACTGGAATCCCAAAGAGTTCAAGAGATCTCTGGTCGCATGATATGCTAGAGGTTTTCAGAAAGCTATCCAAAGAATCTGCTTCTTGAATGGTGCAAAAATGAGGAAGCGGTAAAAGATGAAATTGAATGGCGCTGTGGTACAGGGCTACTGCGCTGCCTCCCAACCAAGTGAAGCATGCAACACCACAGGCAAGTTTGCTGGAAAACCGCGGCCACCACAGGCCTGCGAAAAACGAAGCAATCCCTCCTGCAAGAAAAATCCAACGTTCCACATGACACAAAATACAAGCTGGAAAATGTTCTAGAAGCTCCAAGGCAAATCCCACAAGAAATCCTGAGATCCCCACAAAGGCCATCAAAAATAAGAGGATGCGAGGATACATAGATTAGCCTGTTTAACACCTGATTTCAGCATACTGGAAAAAAGTAAAACGATCATCCCTACCCTAAAAATAAGATAAAGCGATGCACAAGGTTCTCAGGTTAGTCTATGAAATGGTATAGTACATAAAATTTTTATGATTGCACGCATGCATCCTTTAGATTCTTCCAAATACGCCTTGCCTCATATGGCCAACGCCATTCGTATTCTTGCTATGGATGCGGTGGAACAAGCAGGATCGGGGCACCCTGGAATGCCCATGGGCATGGCTGATGTAGCCACGGTATTGTTTACGCATTTTTTCCAACAGTATGCTGCAGATCTTTCATGGCCAAATCGCGATCGTTTGGTGCTTTCAGCAGGTCACGGAGCCCTGCTTTTGTATGCATTGCTATATCTCTCAGGGGCTCCCTCTATGCCCTTAGAGGCGTTATGTGCTTTTCGTCAATGGGGATCTCATGCCCCAGGACATCCAGAGCATGGCCCAGGCATAGAAGCCACCACAGGTCCTTTGGCCCAAGGCCTAGCCAATGCGGTAGGCATGGCGTTGGCAGAGCGCGCTTTACATGCTGAATTCTCTTTTATCAACCATCGTACCTATGCCATTGTGAGCGATGGTTGCTTGATGGAAGGATTGTCTCAAGAAGCCATTGCATTAGCCGGGCATTGGAAGTTAAACCGGCTCATCGTGCTTTTTGATGATAATGGCATCACCATCGATGGTTCCACGCAGTTATCTTCTGCCGAGGATACCTTGCTGAGATTCCAAGCGTGTCAATGGGCTACGTTTTCGGTAGATGGTCACGATCCTCAGGCGATTTACGAAACCATTGCCAAAGCGCAAACGCAAGATCGCCCTTCTCTCATTGCCTGTCGCACCCGGATTGGCTATGGTTCCCCTAAAAAAGAAGGCACCTCACATGCCCATGGAGCCCCACTGGGGATGGAAGAAGTGAGAGCAACACGGGCCAATTTAAACTGGCCCAGTGAAACGCCTTTTTTCATTCCAGATGATATCTTGCAAGCCTGGAGGAACATTGGAAAAGCCCATCATGAAACCTATAAGCATTGGGTGGCCGAGGTTGCCAAAAGTGATCTTGCCTCTGCTTTTGCTGCAAGACAAAACGGTGTATTACAGTTAGATGCGGTGTTTGCTTCCCTTAGGAAAGACCTTGCCATCAAACGCCCCCATCAAGCCACACGCAAAACGTCTGGCGAAATCTTAAAGGCTCTGACCCCCCACGTTCCTTTCTTTTCAGGATCTGCAGATTTAGGGGAATCAACGCAAGTGTTACCGCAAGGCCCTGCCTTTTCATCTGAATGTCCAGAAGGGCGCTATCTTTATTACGGGGTACGAGAACATGCTATGGCTGCTATTATGAATGGCATTGCGCTGCATCAAGGGTTTGTGCCTTGTGGGAGCACGTTTTTAGTGTTTTCAGATTATGCGCGACCCGCCATGCGGCTTTCAGCCCTTATGGAACAAAGAGTGATTTATGTCATGACCCACGATTCCATTGGCTTGGGCGAAGACGGTCCGACGCATCAACCCATCGAACATCTTGCGTCTTTGCGTGCCATACCTAACCTCTTAGTCTTGCGTCCCGCAGATGCTTTAGAGGTTGCCGAGTGTTGGGAACTGGCATTAAAAGCGACAAAAAGCCCTTCGGTTTTGTGCTTGTCTCGCCAAAGTCTTCCTGCGTTACGCAACGATCACGGAGCAACCAATCTTTCTGAACGAGGAGCCTATGTTTTGCGCCCTTGTTCTTTTGCCATCCATCATGTGGATCTTTGGGCTACGGGCTCTGAAGTCGCCTTGGCGTGTGAGGTGCAAACGCTTCTTGCGGAAAAAAACCTAGGGGCTAGAGTCATTTCTATACCCTGTTGGGAACGCTTTGCAGAGCAAACAGAGGCGTATAAAAAAGAATTAGATGCACCTGTTCTTAAGGTGGCCATCGAAGCTGCCAGCCCCATGGGTTGGGAACGCATCGTTGGGTGCCAGGGCCTTATTTTTGGACTGGATCACTTTGGAGCGTCGGCACCCTATGCGCAACTCTATACACAATTTCACCTGCATCCAAAAGCCATTACAGAGAAAATTTGTCAGCACTTAACCCCTTCACCGGTCCTTTAAAGCGCTCTTTTGACAAAGAATCTCAAAAGCCCAGGATCTCTCTTTGACCCTAATCTGTAACACACTTTCAACTGCCTCTTGCTTTTTTACTGTTCTGGTAAAGTGGGCCAAAGCACTTTTTGATGCACCCAACCTCGGATATTGTGTTCAAATAGGGTAATATAAACCCATGCTTTGTCCCGTTTTTGCACGCCTCCAAGGACTCCTTTTTTTAGATAGGCTAAAACTCGAGAGCTTGGGCAAGGTTTTTTGTGCAAAGCCACCATGTCAAGGGTGACAAGAACCGTGGGACGAAAGGATAGCATAGGGCCATGAACCCATCCCTTTGTGCCAAGCCAGTCTTGCACGTAATACCAATGTTCATATTTTTTTTCGATCACCACAGGCCATCGAGGACTTTTATAAATCCATAATACCGCATGTTCATGACCGGGACCTGCACGCCAATTGACCTCTTTTGCTTTCAGGGATGCACAGCCAGGAGAGGCTCTAAGCTCTCCTGACATGCCTGACATGACCAAGCACAAGAGAAACTGAAATGCTCTCATGTAATGATGCTAATCATGCGCCCTGGCACAAAAATCACGCGTTTCCATGGCAAGGTCCCTAAATGTTTCTGCAAAGAAGGATCTTTCTTGATCTGAAGCAGGAGATCTTCTTCTGTAGCCCCTAGAGATGCAATCAACGTCCCACGTAGTTTTCCATTGATTTGCACCCCGAGTGTCACCGATGTTGCCTCCCGTAAATGCACATCGCTTTCAGGCCATGGTGCGTAATGCACAAAGGAAACATGCCCTAAACGTTCCCATAATTCTTCCGCCAAATGGGGCATTGCAGGGGCAGATAGCTTCACAAACGTTTCTAACGCCTCACGCAGCGCATGTTTGTCCCCTTCACAAGAAGGCACATAGTCTGCAATCCCATTGGAAAATTCTCGCAATAATGCCATGTGTTTGTTCAAGGCATAGGCATGAATGGCTTGGGTTACCTCATGGATCGTTCGATGGGTCAGTTTTCTAAGGGCTAATGCGTTTTCTCCTTCCTTTTCTGATAAAGCTGACCCAGCGGTTAAAGGAATTTTTTGCAGAAAAAGCGACCATATCCGACGAATATAACGCCAAGCCCCTTCGATTCCCTCATCGGTCCACTCTAAATCCTTGGCCGGTGGCGTATCAGATAACAAGAAAAGACGCACAGCATCCGCACCATAGGCTTCTACCATGGGCGTGACGCCTATGACATTGCATTTGGATTTACTCATCTTTTCACTGCGCCCCACCGTCACTTTGCTTCCATCGAGGGTACAGATGGCTTGATCGCCCTCCATGGAAACGTGTTCCGGAGGAATCCAATCCCCATTGGCAAGACGAAATGTTTTATGGCACACCATCCCTTGTGTGAATAAGGCTTTAAAGGGCTCGGATAACGTCCACATTCCACATAATTTTAGGGCTTTTGTAAAAAATCGTGCATACAAAAGATGCAAAATCGCATGCTCAATCCCCCCGATATATTGATCTACGGGCAACCACTTGCACACTTTTTCCCATGAAAAGGCCTCGCCTGCATTATGGGGATCGCAATAGCGCGCAAAGTACCACGAGGATTCAAAAAAAGTATCTAAGGTATCGGTTTCGCGTAACGCTTCTTTTCCACAGGTGGGACAGGCAACATGCTTCCAAGTGGGATGCCTGTCTAGAGGATTCCCAGGCTGATCAAAAGTCACATCTTCAGGTAACTGCACGGGCAATTGATCCATGGGCACAGGCACAATACCACAGTCAGCACAATGGATCATGGGAATGGGGGCCCCCCAATAGCGCTGACGCCCTACACCCCAATCTTTCAAGCGAAATTGGACTTTCTTTTCCCCTAGATGGCGTGCCGTTAGGATTTCCATGACCCTAGACCGCGCCTCTTCCACGCTTAATCCATTCAGCTGATGGGAATGCACCATGATCCCATTGCCGGTATAAGCTTTGTCCAAAGACAATGCCCCTTCAAGAGGTTCAATGACCGAAATCATAGGGAGTGCATAGCGTTTTGCAAATTCAAAATCACGCTGATCATGGGCAGGACATCCAAAAATAGCCCCCGTTCCATAATCCATGGTGACAAAATTAGCAGCATAAATGGGCAAACGTACATCCGGCATCAAAGGATGAAGCGCATAGTGTCCTGTAAAAAGCCCTTCTTTCATTTCTTGATGGGAAGAAGAGTCAGCCTGATAAAAAGAAGCACAAAAGGCCGATAATTCAGGGCAATGCTCGGCCCATTCCTGAATCAAGGGGTGATCCATGGCCACGGCACAAAAGCTCGCCCCATAGAGGGTTTCAGGTCGTGTGGAAAAGATTTCTAAATTCCCTCCTTTTTCCAACGGGAACCAAAGGGTTGCCCCTTGTGAACGGCCAATCCAATGGGTCTGCATAGCACGCACGGCTTCGGGCCATGCGGTGAGCGTTTCCAGATCTTGCAGCAGTTCATCTGCATAAGCTGTAATGCGCAAAAACCACTGCTCCATGCGCTTTTTTTCCACCACAGCGCCAGAACGCCACCCCTTGCCATCAACCACCTGTTCGTTGGCCAGCACCGAATGTTCTACAGGATCCCAATTCACATAAGCTTCTTTACGATAGGCTAATCCACGGGCATAGAATTCCAAAAACATTTTTTGTTCATGCACATAATAAGTTGGATCACAGGTGTAAAATTCTCGAGTCCAATCATAGGAAAATCCAAGACTTTTGCATTGCTCTTTCATGATGCGTGCGTTCTCATAGGTCCATGCCTTAGGATGGGTCTTGTGCTTGATAGCTGCATTTTCGGCAGGCAATCCAAAAGCATCCCAGCCCAAGGGATGCAGCACCGCATATCCCATAGCCCAATGGGCGCGTGCCATGACATCCCCCAGGGTATAATTACGAGCGTGTCCCATGTGCAAAGTCCCAGAAGGATAAGGCAACATTTCCAGTACATAAAAGGGAAGTCGAGTCCCTAGCTCTTCTGTTGCAAAAGGCTGATCCGTTTCCCATCGTTTTTGCCACTTTTTCTCTACTTCATGACTTTCATATTTCATGGACTTTCTCTTTGCTAAGACGCTATTTATGATACACAAGTTTTCTCATCTTGTCATTAGATTGTCGCGATTTTATTTAAAAATAAGCTCTATTTTTATAGTATAGACCCCACGATGACTTTCATGAGATCTTTTGCATGAGATCTTTTCCCAAAAAAGGATTATGATATCAACAGAGTTCTCTGTGCATGAACGTGGGCATGATTGGCGTCACCGACAGTGGCATCGGCGGATTTAGCGTATTGCGCGCATTGCAACAGACTTTGCCCAGAGAAAATTTTCTTTACTTTGCCGATACAGCCTACAGCCCCTATGGGGAAAAATCACCAGAGGAACTGCTGGCCCGCACAGAACGCATCATGGGGTGGATGGCCAAACAAAAGGTGACATTGCTTGTGCTGGCCTGTCATACCAGCTCTGCAGTCCTCCAAAACTCCCCTTTGTCTATTATGCCTTATATGACGATGTTGGCCCCGACACTTCAAGCGGTTTTATCCCATGCTTATGAAAAAGGATTAGGGATTTGGGCCACACCTCTAAGCATCAAAAAGAAGATGCTAGAAACCCTTTTAAGGCAGCATAATTTCCCCTATCCCATCACGCCCCTAAGTTGTCCTGATTTAGCCCCTTTGATCGAAGCAAGACGTTGGGAAGAAGCCTGTATCCGTGCCCAAGGGGCGCTTTCTTTTTTTCAACAGCATCCCGTGGATGTCATCGTACATGGATGCACCCATTATCCCTTGCTAGAGCCTTATTTAAAGGGTTCTTTTTCTTTTCTCGACCCTGCTTTTGCTTTGGCCCAGTCTGTAAAAACCTATCTTCAAAATCAAGGCACTTTAAACACAACGGGACAGGGTTCGCTTCAACTGTGTTGCAGTGGCCCAACACAAAACGTCATGGATTTTGTAACATCCAGCTTAAACGCCCCCTATTCCTGGCTCACACCCTCTTTGTCTTGAAACACAAAAACGGTGCGTTTTTCCTCCCATTGCCTTACTGCTGTTCAAGCCAAGGATTCAAGAATCCATCGACATAACAGTTGAACGCCAAAGGCACTCCCTCCTTTAGGACAGCATTCTGTATCGCGATCCAAGTGATCTACATTGGCAATGTCTAAATGGGCCCAAGGGGTGTCCCCGACAAATCGATGAAGAAAGGCGGCGGCAGTGCAACTCCCTCCTCCAAACCCTGGAGAAGCGATATTTTTAAGATCTGCATGATCACTGTTCATGCTTTCGTCATAGCGTGGATGTAACGGCATAGGCCAAAGCAATTCGCTCACATCCTTTCCTGCTTTGATAAGCTCTTCTGTTATCTCGGGTTGATTAGAGAAAACTGCGGCATAAACAGGGCCCAAAGCAACACGAATGGCTCCGGTTAAGGTTGCAATATCCACCATCATACGTGGTTTAAACCGTGTTTTTGCATAATGCAGTGCATCGGCCAAAATCAAACGTCCTTCTGCATCTGTATTAAGAACTTCTATGGTTTGACCTGACGCAGACGTCACAATATCACCTGGTCGTTGCGCACGATCAGAAACCATATTTTCTACCAATGCAACCACTCCTATGACATTGACTTTTTCTTTGCGCGTTGCCATAGCTTTCACAACCGCTCCCACAACCGCTGCCCCAGTCATGTCCATTTTCATGTCTTCCATGCCAGAAGCAGGTTTAATAGAATACCCACCGCTGTCAAAGGTGACGCCCTTCCCTACCAAAGCAAGAGGCGCTTCTTTGGATGCTGCGTCTCCCAACCACTTTAATGCCACCAGATACGGAGGATGCAGGCTGCCCTGTCCGACCCCCAACAAAGCCCCGTGCCCTTCTTTTTCCAGTTCCTTGGTGGAAAGAACTTCTACTGTAATGCCCAATGCACTCAGCTCTTCCAATCGTTGCACAAAGACAGGGGGCGTAAGGTGATTGGCGGGTTCATTGACCAGTTGGCGCGCCCAATGGACCGATTCAATGATGGCAGCATCTGGTCTATGGTCTAACGTCTCATGGGTGACAAAGGTCATCTCTGTGCACAAAATAGGGGGCATAGGACGTGCGGCTGTCCGATAAGCATCAAAACGCCATGCTCGCAAATGGGCGCCATAGACCAACGCACGGAGATCTTGTTTGTCCATGGCATGCATCAGAATATTAAAGGGTTTGCGCGTCCATATTTTTTGACACAGTTTGCCTCCCTTTTTTTTCCAACCTTCTGTGGTATTTGGTTTTTTCCCCATGCCCATCAAAACAATAGACTCGGACACCTGAATAAGCATGCCCTCTTCCAGGTCTCGGTCTTTCGCAAAGGCACGACATGCTTCAAAGTAAGGCGTTTCTTTTTCCGTGATGGTCATGCTTTTGTCTTCAAAGAGTCCAACGAGAACAGGGCATAAAGGATCTGGATGTGAGGCATAGGTGATGAGCATAAAAAACTCTTCAAAAGGAATTGCCTTATTTTATGAGTAAATAAGTCCCAGGACAAGGGGAAGTCATCTCGACAGGTTTTGGGGAATACGCTATGATCAGGGACTTTATGCTCTGCAGAAAACGTTATATGTACGATCATGAAAATATTTTTGCCAAGCTTTTACGCCATGAAATTCCCTGTAACACCGTTCTAGAAACAAAGCATGTCCTTGCATTTTATGACATCAACCCCCAAGCTCCCATCCACGTTCTGATTATTCCCAAAGGCGCCTATGGCCATGCTCAGGCCTTTTACACCAAAGCTACGGCAGAGGAACGCTTAGAATTTGGGGATATGCTAGGGCGTCTTCCAGAACATCTTGGTCTGTCCTCTTTTCGCCTTATCAGCAATCAAGGGAAAGAAGCAGGGCAAGAGGTGCCTCATTATCATGTGCACCTTTTAGGAGGCAAAAGTCTTGCCACCATCCTGGCATAAATGAGCTTTGGATTGCATGAAAGGGATTGTCCCATCACACTGCTAAGATAGGATGGGCACTTGGGAACGCTATGGCAGTGAAAAAAGTCTTTGTTTGTCAGTCTTGTGGCCTAGAGGCCCCAAAATGGAAGGGAAAATGTGATGGATGTCAGCAATGGAATACCTTTATGGCTGAGGCCGTTCAAGCCCCTCAATACGAAAAGGATCATGCACATCTTCCCGTTGAATCTTTAAAAGGGGGAGATACAGAAAGCTTTTTTTCTAGAATTTCCACAGGATTTTCAGAAATCGATCGGGTCTGTGGCGGAGGACTCGTGGCAGGCTCGGTTACCCTGGTGGCAGGGGATCCTGGCATTGGAAAATCCACCTTGTTGCTGCAGCTTGCATGCAAACTCTCTAAAACAATCCCTGTGCTTTATGTATCAGGAGAAGAATCTGCAGGACAAATTCGGTTAAGGGCTAAACGACTGGGCTTGCAGGATGCTGAGGTGCATTTAATCAGCACAAATCAGCTAGATGGTGTATTTTCTGTGCTTCCTTCTCTCTTTGTGCCCTCTAGTAACTCTTTTCGAGGCTTTATGATCGTCGATTCCATTCAGACCATGATGCTCAAGGAAATGGGCACCACATCGGGGACTCTAGGACAAATCAGAGAATGCATGCATCATCTCATTACCTTGGCCAAATCCACGGGGCTGGCCATCATGGTGGTGGGGCACATTACCAAAGAAGGCACCATTGCAGGCCCCAAACTGCTGGAACACATGGTGGATACCGTTCTGTATTTTGAAGGCGACAGCAATCGCCCTCATCGCGTGTTGCGTACCATTAAAAATCGCTTTGGGGCGACTCATGAAGTGGGGGTGTTTGACATGACGGAACAGGGGCTTAAAGAGGTAGGCAATCCTTCCGCATTCTTTTTAAGTCATCGACACCATGGTTTAGCAGGGTCATGTATTTTTCCAGCCATAGAGGGCTCTCGTCCCTTGTTGGTTGAATTCCAGGCTTTGGTGGCCCCTTCTTTTCTTGCGAGTCCACGACGCTCTGTTGTAGGATCGGATTACAACCGTCTTTCCATGATTCTTGCCATACTAGAAGCACGATGCGCGATTCCTTTTTCTAAAAAAGATGTTTTCTTGACCGTGTTAGGGGGCTTGAAAATCGTCGAACCTGCAGCAGATCTTTGCGTGGCTTTGGCTTTGGTTTCTTGCATGCGAAAGCAAGCCATCCCACGTGGTGCCATCGCCTTTGGGGAAATGGGCTTAACCGGGGAAATGTATGCGTCATCCCACAGCGAACATCGCTTGCGAGAAGCAGCTCTCTTAGGCTTTGAACAAGCCTTTTTCCCAGGCATACAAGGATCCATCCCTTTTCTACATACCCTAAACCATTGCCCCATGAATCATGTCAAAGATCTCATGACATGGTTTCGTTCTCCATCCATTCCCCCTTCTTCATAAGGCCTGCCCCTTGGCAAAATCCATTGGAACCCTTGCGCATATGCTTCTTGCACCGGTTTTTGAAAAAAACCCCTTTGTGCAGATCATGATCGAATGGCCTGCTATTGTGGGAAAAGATCTTGCAAGTTTTACCATGCCTCAAAAAATTGTACCCAATCGTGAAACGGGGGATATTCTTTATCTGGTGGCTATGTCCGGCAAAGAAATGGAGGTTTGGGCCAGTTCTTGTTTGATTTTAGAGCGGGTCAATCAATATTTAGGGTATGCAGGCCTTCAACGCATTCGCATCCTAAAATAGCTTGCCTATCCCTCAGCAACAATGGGGCGATTGAATATGCTCATGGGCTTGTGCCCAAGCAGGCCCAGAAAGCACCTCTGCACTAGGGCCCCATACAGAAAAATCTCGGGCCAACAGCAAGGTATGAGAAAAATGTTCCAAGGCTCGAGCACGGTTGTGTTGTGCCATTAAAATAATGCGACCTTCTGCACGCCATATGGCCATCCTTTCAAGAAATAAACGCAAAGTAGACTCATCCATCCCTACAAAGGGTTCATCCAGCAAAAGCAGAGATGCCTCTTGCAACATCAAACGCGCCCACAACATGCGTTGAAATTGCCCCCCAGAAAGATGTGAAATGGGCCAATGCTCTTGCGCTTCTAGCTGGGCAATCTGCAGGGCTTCTTTTATTTTAAGCGCACAGACCGAAGGTGCATCATCGCATCCCATGGAAACCACTTGCCTTAACGTCAAGGGAAAAGTGCGTTGTGCGCTGCATTGTTGGGGTAAATAAGCCATTTCTTTTTTGGATATAGAATGCAACGAACCCGTCAAATCCTCTCCCTGCCCCCATCCCCATCGCCCCAAAGCAGAAGATCGCAATCCTGCCAGAATGGACAAAAGGGTGGTTTTTCCCCCGCCATTGGGCCCCATAATGGCAAGGCTATCGCCTTTTTTAATAAAAAAAGAAATATTTTGAAAGATGTTGCGTCCCTTATACTGTGCATCAATATTGCGCACATGAAAATAATTGACTTGTTTTTCAGAATGCTCTTTTATATTTCTGTATGTCATATTTTTTCCAAATGATGAGACGTCTAATTCAAACAATAGAAAAATCTTTTTTAAGTCTCTTTTTTTTGTTCCCTCACAGCAGCCACGCCCTCTTGACCATGCCTACAATGCCGCCACAACAGTCTACCTTGATCTCTTTTCCCTTAGAAGATGCCTATGACATCTTGCCCTATACCGATCATCCTCAATATAAAAGACTTATGGCGCTTTTGGAACACATTCAGCAAAGCATAGACATGGAACAAGAAACCACTGTCCCTGTTTTTTCGCTGCATCCTGCAAGTCCTCACCTTTCTCTTTTGGCTCTGCGCCTGAAAGAATGGGGATTTCCTTTATTAGACTCTTCTTTTCCTTCTGTTGTGGCGATGCTGAAAGAATTTCAAAAATCCCATGGTCTTGCGCAAAGTGGGAGGTTAGATCCTATTACCCTAAAAACACTCAATCGGCCTCTGAAAGTCCTAGCACAAACTCTTAAAAAAAACCAGGAAAAATGGGAAAAATTAGGGGGATATCATGCCAATCATGTGTTAATCAATATCCCTGCTTTCTATTTGCATGTGTTCAAAGAAGCTAAAATTGCCTTATCTTGTCCTGTGGTTGTGGGAAAAAATAAGAGCAAAACCCCAATCTTTAGTGCTTATATTACCTCTATTGTGACCCATCCTATTTGGATGATCCCCCCCAGTTTGGTGGAAAAACTCAAGGGAAACGTAGGGTCAAAGGGCTATGTTTGGCAAGAAGGGCGATTGATCAAATTACCAGGCCCTCATAATGATTTGGGGAACCTTAAATTTCCTGTGCGTGATAGTCATGGCATCCTGTTGCATGGCACAAAAAAACCCCACTATTTTCAATATGCGCAACGCAATAAAAGTCATGGTTGCATTCGTGTGCGCGATACTCTCCCCTTAGCCTGTGAACTTTTTCCCCAAAAAGAAAAAGCAATCAAAGCAGCACTGGACCAGAAAAAAACACGTACTTTTACCCTTCCTCAAGAATTTCCTGTCTATGCCCTGTATTTAACCGCATGGGTCACAGAAAAAGGCATGCCTCGTTTCTATAGGGATGTCTATGGCATGGATCAAAAGCACCAAGAAGACGAGGAAGATTAACCCCTGCCTTTTCATCACCCTGTTTTTTATGAAGAACAGCTGTTTTTAAACGCACTTAGGCGTACACTGGGGGGAAGTTTCCTTTTCTTTTTTTATATGGCAGGACATTCCCAGTTCAAAAACATTATGCATCGCAAAGGCGCTCAGGATGCAAAGCGTGCAAAAATATTTACTAAATTAATCAGAGAAATTACCGTGTCAGCACGAAGTGGAGGGATCGATCCCGAAGCCAATCCCCGCTTGCGTACCGCGTTGGCATGTGCTAGACAAGCCAATATGCCCAAAGATAATATTGAGCGTGCCTTGCGTAAAAGTACGGAATCCCATGAGGCCTATGAATCCATTCGCTATGGGGGATATGGTCCTGGAAACATTGCTATTCTGGTGGAAGCCTTGACAGACAATCGCAATCGAACGTCCCCTGAAATTCGCTCTATTTTTAATAAGTTGGGGGGCTCTGTGGCAGAAACCAGCTCTGTATCGTTTCTCTTTACGCAACAAGGACTGATTGTCTATCCCTTGCATGAGAACCTGCTAGAAGAAGCCATTGAATTGGGCGCCACTGATCTAAAAGAATGGCAAGAAGAAGGCCAAGATTTCGTAAGCTTGTTTTGTGCCCACGATGCTTTTTTTGCTTTCCGAGAAAGTCTAGAAGCGCGCTTTGGCCCGTCTATAGAGGCTGCGCTTGCTTGGATTCCTTCTGTCCCCATTGCATTGCAGGATAAAGATCAGCGCACAGTTTTAGAAAATCTTTTTAATGCTTTAGAGGATCATGACGATGTCCAAGCCGTCTGGAGCAATCTGGAGGAAACAACAAAACCTCTAGAATGATGATATAATTACTTTTTTTCATGCATAGTTTAAAAAAACCTTAACCTATTGCATTCATTTCGGAAAGTAGACATACTTGTTCCATCTATTTTTTGTGTTCATCCTATGCATATTTCTTTGGAAAGAGAAGCGCTATTACGCGCTCTTTCTCATCAGCAAGGTCTTATCGAAAGACGGAGCACAGTCCCTATTCTGGCCCATATCCTCTTAGAAACGCAAGATGAAAACACCCTTAGGTTAACGGGAACCGATTTAGAAATTAGCTTGGTAGAAACCATTCCATGCACCGTAAAAAGCAAAGGTAGCGTCACCGTTCCTGCCCATATTTTTCATGATATCGTGCGTAAATTGCCCGATGATCTCGTCATTCACCTAGAGCATCTTGCTGGCTCGACCCTAAGGCTTAGAAGTGGCTCTTCAGAATTTACCTTGCCCACCCTTCCTGTAGATGATTTTCCTAAAATTCATGAGCAAGAGCTTCTCTTTCAATTGAAAATTCCAGCTGCTTCCTTTAAGCAACTCATCGAGGCCACGCGCTTTTCCATGTCTAATGAAGAGGCACGCTATACCATTAATGGCATTTATTTTCACAGCATAGAGAATCAATGGCGCGCCGTGGCCACAGACACCTACCGTCTTGCCCTCAGTTGGATTCCCTTTCCCGCTGAAACATTAGAGGGCTTACCCAATGTGATTGTAGGAAAAAAGACCATCCAAGAAATCAGTAAATTACTGGATGAGTGTTCCAGCGAGGTTGCGCTTTCCCTTTCCCCTAGACAGCTGGTGTTAGAATTTGAAGGAGGACGTTTTTCTTCTCGTTTGTTGGAAGGGCAATTTCCCGATTATTGGCAAGCCATCCCACAAGAAAATCCCCATAGCATTGCCATGGAAACACGTCTTTTAACCCAAGCCATTGCACGCGTTGGCATGGTTAGTCCCGAAAAAAATCGCCTCATTAAACTGGTCTTTGAAGACAACACTCTGACTTTGTCCGCCCACAGCCAACAATATGGATCAGCCCTTGAAAAACTAGCCATTTCTTATGGGGGAGAACCCATTACCATCGGATTTAATCCAAAATATTTTTTAGATATTTGCAATCACATCAAAGGCGATAGCATCCTTATGATTTTGCGTGATGGTCTTTCTCCTGCCTTATTTAAGGACCCACAAAACGACATGATTTCTTATATTCTAATGCCTATGCGCGTTTGAGTTGCTTTTACGTTAGGCCACTGAAAACGAATCGCCACATCCACAAGCATTCGTGCTTTTAGGGTTCATAAGAGACAATTGAGACGCCAGCATTTCTTCGCGATACTCTACGGTTGAACCGGCTATAAAATTAAGGGAAAGGGGATCTACCACGATCTGAATGCCTTCCTGAGGCATAAACAGAAGATCTTTTTCGCCAGGGTTCACCTCTTTTCCAAGATCAAATAAAATTTTCAACCCGGAACATCCCCCACTTTTTACCCGAATGCGCAGGACACCGCCATGCTTTAAAAGATGCTCAGCTGCGCGAGAAGTAACGGAAATTGACATTAAAAAACAGTCATGGTAAGAGTTTCTGAAGGATAAAAGTGGAAAGTTTCATCTTAGTACATACCATTAAAGGGTTTCAAAAGACCATAAATAGTGCTCTTTTCATGATATCTCTTGCTTGCCCTCTTGTCCATGGCTCTGGCGTAGATCTTCCTAAACAGCACGGTGTTGCCATGCATGGCTCATGCAGCTTAGGCGAAGATTTCCAGCATTTCCCTTATGTTAATCCCTTGGCACCCAAAGGAGGAACCCTTAGATTAGCCTCTGTTTCACCTGCTTTTACGACGCTGAACCCCTTTTGTCCTGGACCAACCCCTGCCCCTTATGCCGCGACATTGTTATTTGATCCGCTCATGAGACGATCCCCAGAAGAACCCTTTTCTCTCTATTCTTGCATTGCAGAGCGCATTCAATGGCCAGAGGATCGCTCTTTTTTGATCCTTCATTTAAATCCAAAAGCACGCTTTCAATCGGGTCTTAGCATCACCCCAGAAGACGTTGCGTTTACCATAGAACTATTAGGAAAACATGGGAGCCCAGGGCGCAGAGCCGTTGCACAAAATATAGAAAAAATCACTCCTTTGGGACCACACTCTTTGCGTATCGATTTTAAAAAAAATGAGGATGGAAACTATGACCGAGAGCTTCCCATGTTGGTTCTCATCATGTCCGTCTTGTCTAAAGAAGATTTAAAAGGGAAATCTTTTGAGAACATGGGCCTTACGCCTTTGGTGGGAAGTGGCCCGTATAAAGTCAAGCAAGTTGATCCTGGTAAAAGCATTGTCTATCAAAGAGATCCAAACTATTGGGGAAAAGATCTGCCATGTAATCGAGGGAAATTTAATGTGGATACCTTTTCCATTGAAATTTTCCATAACGATATGACCGCCTTTGAAGCCTTTAAGCGCGGATTGATTGATCTATGGGCAGAATCCAATCTGAATCGTTGGAGAACGGGATACACCTTCCCTGCTTTATCCCAAGGAAAAGTCAGAAGAGTGGTTCATGAACATCACCAATGTGTTGGTTTATACGGGATAGCCTTGAATCAAATCCATCACAAAGCTTTAGCCGATGACAGAATTCGCAAAGCCTTATGGTTGAGTTTTGATGTAGACACCTATGCAAAACAATTGGGAGATGGCTCTATACCAACCCAGAGTTTCTTTCAAAACACCGAATTTGCAGCAGACTCTCCAACGCCTCTTCTTGAAGAAAAGAAAATTTTAGATACATTGCCCCCCCATTGTTTAAAGGAATCTCATCTGCCTGTCAAACCCTCTCATGCAAGCCGAGAAAAGGCCATTGCCTTATTAAAACAAGCGGGCTGTACTTTAGAAAAAGGCAGAGTATTTTGGAATGGGCATCCTTTGGTATTTCAATGCATTGTAAAAAACGCAGAGCAAGCCAGAATTGCCATTTATTTTTCTAAGAGTCTTGAAAAAATTGGAATTGAGTGTATCGTCAAGCAGCTGAGTCCAACCCACTTTACCAAATGTGTGAACGATCGTGACTATGATATGATGATGCATATTTGGGGCCACACCTTTTCCCCAGGTGCAGAACAAGCACTTTATTGGCATTCCAAAAACATCCACAGCATCAGTCGAAATTATGCCTGCATTCAAAATCCATGTATCGATGCACTGTGTGATAAGATTACAAACTCTAAAACACGTGAATCATTGGTTCATCATGTCAGAGTTTTAGATCGGGTTTTACGTGATGGAAGATTTATTCTGCCTCTGTTTCACAACAATAAAAATCAATTTGCGTTTTGGAACCGTGTAAAAACACCTCCGTTTTTAAAAGGAAGCAGTTATGAACCAGATTTAGAATCTTTCTGGATTGAAGAACCTGCATCTTAAACCCCTTAAGATTTTGGAGCCATGTGACTGTAACTTTCTATATTTTGCTTGCCCAACAGGATGAAAAGGCAAAAGATCGCACCCTCATTAAACTGATGGAAAAGATGATGGAACGCCATGAGCGCGTTTTAATCTTGACGGAAACAAGGGAGCGCGCCATTTTTCTCGATCAATTGCTATGGACCTATACCCCCCTTTCTTTTTTGCCCCATGGTCTAGAGGGAGACGATTCTTCAGAAGATCAACCGTTATGGATTACAAGCACACCTAATAATGCCAATAAAGCTGGCGTTCTTGTGCTGGATGGTATCGTTCCCAATCCAACTGTGTTGCCGTTTTGGAACAGCTTTGGGCGTATTGTTAGCTTCATCAAAGCCTTTGAGATTGAGCTTTATCGCCCTGTTTTTGAACATTTGGCTGCTGATCCACGCTATGCCCTATCATGCTGGCAACAAAGCGCTACCTCTTGGGTTCCAAAGGACCGCTTATAGCCCTAGGCCTTTTTTAGGATCAAGGGCTTTAAAAACAATTTTTGCAGGCCCTAAAAGAAAGATGCGCTGCGATTGCAACCATACAGATTTTCCCTTTAAGGTGCCCAGCGGACCATACCCCTGAACCCCATCAAAGCCGTGTATTTCTTTTTTCCTTAAGTCTGCAAAAGCTCTTGGCATGCTAAAGCAATAGTCATCGCTGGTCGTAAAGGTCACTCTTCCAGTTAAAGAAAGATTTCGCACCTTTTTATCATAGACCCCCCTATCCCCTTTTAAATGGGCATTCCGGCCTTTTTTTTCTTGAAAACGTGCCCATGGCTTTTCAAAAAGCACTCTTTGATTTTGCAATAAAAAAGCCTTTTTGGCATGTAAACTATAGGCCTGATACTTAGCATCTAAGGCATAATAGTGAGGCTCTTCAAGGACATTTTTGGTTGGAACCCAAAGAATCTTTCGTGGAATATGAATCATCATCCAAAGCATGGGAATGATAGAAAAACACCCTATCCATAAAGCAAAACGCATGCCACCCCGCACGATTGGGTGATAAAAAAAGGTTGCCTTGGTCAAAGAATAGGCTTTAGGTGCATGCATCATCTTGAACTCCCCCGATCTGATCTCATGCATAAGGTTTTGCCTATCATGCCCTGAGGGACCTGATGTTCATTGACCACAAAAAGCGTTTGAACATCATGCTGTTTCATCAAGGCCAAAGCTTCTAATCCCCGCATGCCCGGATAGGCTACCACAGGTCTCTCTAGATTCAGTGCATTCCCAGAAAGAAGCATGGGAATGTGTTGATCTGTTAAAACGCCCGTCAAGATGCCTTCAGCCGAAACCAAACCAATGCATCCAAAGCAATGCTGTACCATGGCCTGTAAAATAGCATCATAAGCCGCATCCTCTGGTACCACAGGGGCAGGCACCTGCATCATTTGACCCACCGTAAGCAATTGTTGCCCTAAGGCCCCTGAAGGGTGCAAGCGATGATAATGATCTTTTTCAAATCCTTTAAGAGAAGAAAGCGTCAGCGCCAACGCATCTCCAAGGCTTAGCATCATCAACGTCGATGTGGAAGGTGCTAGCCCTAAAGGACAGGCTTCTTCCAATACAGGCATTGTTAAGACCACATCTGAAGCAAGGGCCAAAGAGCTTTTACCGTGAGATGTTATGACAATGCATACGCTAACGCGTGCATGCTGCAGCAGTTCTAATAGTTCTTCAGTCTCGCCTGAATTAGAAAAAAGCAACAGCGCATCTTCAGGGATAATGGCCCCCAAATCGCCATGGAGCGCTTCTGTGGGATGAAGAAAAAAAGAAGGACTCCCCATGGAAGAAAAAGTGGATGAAACTTTTTTTGCAATATGTCCACTCTTTCCAATGCCGCTGCAGATAATACGCCCCTTAAGAGCATAAAGCCTTTGCATAACCTCAGAAAAAGACTCAGGAAAAACATGTCCTAAATAGGCCAAAGCCTCTGCCCCTCTTTGAACCACAAGACGCCCTTGCTCCATCATCATCTCTTTGCACCTATTTCTTAAAAGTCTATCTTTTTTTAGGTTTTATTTTCTAGAGGTCGTAAAAAACATAATCTACATACATAACTGGAAATATAACATAAATGATTGTTGTTCCTAAAAGAAAAAAACACCACCCACTCAAAATAACAGGATCTATTTCAGCCTACTTGTTCTTATAATTCTGATTTTTCTGCATCATAAAAATCTTCCCCTCTTCTGACAAAGCCCTTTTTGCGCTATAATACAGAGTAATTGTTTTGTGTTATGGCATTTTTCCATGCGTGCTTCGCGTTATTTTATGGCCACGTTAAAAGAAATTCCAAAAGAAGCTGAAATCATTTCCCATCAACTGATGTTGCGCGCAGGCATGATACAACAGGTTTCTTCCGGCATTTATTCTTGGCTACCTTTAGGATTAAAGGTTTTGAAAAAAATAGAAACCATCGTGCGAGAAGAACAAAATGCCATTGGTGCCCTTGAAATGCTTGCCCCAACCTTGCAACCTGCATCGTTATGGCAAGAAAGCGGACGCTATGAAGACTATGGTAAAGAATTATTGCGCATTTGGGATCGGCACGAAAAAGAACTGCTTTATGGACCTACGGCAGAAGAAGTGTTTACAGATATTTTTCGCAAGCACATTCAAAGCTATAAACATCTTCCTGTATGTCTTTATAACATTCAATGGAAATTCAGGGATGAAATCCGCCCTCGTTTTGGTGTCATGAGAGGACGTGAATTTCTCATGAAAGATGCGTACTCTTTTGATTTAACGGAAGAAGGGGCCCACACGTCCTATCGTGCCATGTTTCAAGCTTATCTTAGAACCTTTCGACGTATGGGCCTGAGTGTGATTCCTGTACGTGCCAGCACAGGCCCTATTGGGGGAACATTAAGTCACGAATTTCAGATTTTGGCAAAAACAGGGGAAAGCACGCTGTATTACGATGGTGCCATAGACGACGCTCAACGCGCATGTCTGGAAGACTATGAGCCCTTTTATGCCATGGCTGATGAGCAACACAATGCGGAACGTTGTCCTATCCCCCAAGAACGCCTTGTGACCTCACGTGGGATTGAGGTAGGACATATTTTTTATTTTGGCACAAAGTATTCCAAAGCCATGGGGGCCCATGTCATGACCTCTGACGGGAAAAAGATTCCTGTGGAAATGGGCTCTTACGGCATTGGGGTTTCCAGGTTGGTGGGAGCAATGATTGAGGCTTTTCATGATTCCAACGGAATTTGCTGGCCCGTTTCAGTAGCCCCTTTTCCTGTTGCCATCGCAGCCTTAGGTCCATCTTATGCGACAGAGGCAGAAACGTATTATAGATCCCTGATGGAAGCCGGATTAGAGTGTTTCTTGTATGACTTGCCCAAAAGCCAAGGGAGTCTCTTTGCTGAATTGGATTTGGTGGGGATTCCCTATCAGGTTTTTTTCGGAGAATCTTGGAAGCATACTTCACGCGTAGAAATCAAACATCGCAGCAGCAATGAGCGCACCTTTCTTTCTCTTGAAGAAGCCACATCCTTTTTAACACAAGCCTTAACCCCTAAAAACCCCTAGCGCTTGCATAAGATCGTGCGCTTTGGATCATGATCTTCAGGCTCTGAATAAGCAATACTCTGAAAGAGCGATGCATTCTTTTCAGGATGGCGAAAAGACAACGTGTTGTAGCCCAACAAGCCCCCCATTTTCTCAGATTAGCCATCCCATGCTTTTTCACTGTGCAAAACCATGTGCAGCTTTACAAGGGGGCTAAAAAAATGAAAATTTTGGAAAGAATGATAAAAGGATTTTTTGGAAAAAGAATCATAAAGGTGGGGCAGGTAAGAAAGGAGGAAAGGTTACATTGTCAGGCAATCGTCAGGCATACTCAATGGCATCTTCTTTCAATCAAGGTGTATGTCCGCCAAGTTCCATGACACCGTTTCGAGAAACAAAGTGTTTAAAGATGCATTGCCATATTTTGCCCTGTCTGTGTGGATGTAGGGAGTATGGCAAAACCATGGGTGACAGAAGCACTCAAAAAGACCATGCAATTTCAACCCTAATATTCCAGACGATCACTTCCGCTAAATGAACCTTCCTTCAGCCTGGCTTCATTGCTGCCCATGAAGCATTGAAAAATGATGAATCACCTTTAAAGCCGGCAAAAACACCATCATGATTCTATGCCCCATGCTCACGCTCCATCCTCTTTCTTAAAGGATTGACCTAAACCGTGGGGATCGGTTCTTGTTTTGACGAGAGATAAACCATGGACAAAGTATGCCCCCTAAACCAAAATGGATGCTGCCCATAGCAATCCTTTCAGGGAGAATAGGCCCATTAAAAATGGCATCTATTAGATTCAAGGCATCTCTTCATCGTGGTCCCACATGGCTCCATCAAGCCAAGGTTTCTGTTTGCATGGGGCTCCACATCGTTCCGCAGGACAACCCAGGGTCTATTTTGCCCTCATGCCTCTTGGCCTCTCAAATGCTATGTTTTGCACCGCCACTCTATTGGAAAGATATTTTTCGGACATCCCTTTTCAAGGGTTAAACCGACTGTGGGCGAAATTTGTCCAGAAAAATAATATTGTCTTTGACCATAGGTGCAGAAGAGTCTTCCCAGTTAAATTGCAAGGCAAATTCTACACCTGGATCGATAAAATTGACCAATGCTTTGTATGGAATTTTCAAAAGATGACGCTGTGTTTCAAAAAGAAGTTCTACAGAAAAAAAAGCATCTTGCACTGAAAGATTCCAAAATACATCGTTTAATGCAATGGTCATTTCTTGAGGATATTGCGCACGAAGCTCATCGTGAATTTTTACGCCAGGAAAAGAAACGCGAAATGTGAAATAAAGATGGTGTGGTGCTTTTACGCCTTCAGCCATAGCACACCGCAAAGCACGCTTTACGATCTCGTATTTTCCCTCTTCCATCCATTCTAAATATTGCATCTTTCCTCCATTAATGGGGGCCTTTCTGTTGCCCGGGAAGCCCCCCGCCCGCGAATCTCCTTTAGGGAAGATAAATGGCGCATTACGCTGCCAAGCTTACCATGCCCTGGAATGACTTGCTACTGTTAGCAGCAGTCAATCCCTTAAAGAGTCCAGATACGTTGTTTGAATTCGCATCTATATTTTTAGCCCGATACGCCGGAACCATCACGAACGAAAGCCCTACCTTTACTGCGTACGTCGATTCTAAGTCGCCCCCAGTTCAGAGGAGCTTTGCCGCTCTCCTCTGAGGTGGAGGCGCCGGGTTCCGCCCCCGGGTCCGCTCCGCTTATTCTATAGAGTGTTTATCGTTATAGTCGAAAAACTCAACTCTTCCATTATAAAAAATAAAAAAAATAAATCAAGGGCCTATTTATGCCTTTTTGTCCTTTGTAAAAAGAGCAATCATTTCAGTCAAAAAAAAGAAAAGACCAACAACTTGTTGATTCTTGTATTAAAAAAGAAACACGCTCGTGATCTTCTGAAGGGCTTTTTATCCATCGTCTGCTGCTTGTTCTCATGTCCCCTCCCCCTTATGGTTTTCTTTATAAAATCTAAAGATCCTTAGAATGTCAATGGGCAAAGCCACCTCTTTGTTCTAAACCATCTCTTTGTATCAAAAATATGTCACTATGAATGAAAAAGCACCTTATGATCAGCCTAAAAGGAGGACCTGTTGCCCAGATTCTCCAAACCTTTTGTCATCAATGGCATCAACGATATCAGGATCTATATGGAAAATCAGTGGGATTAGGCGTACTACGCATCGGTGAAGATCCCTCTAGCAGCGTTTACATTGCGCACAAGCAACGCATGGCAGAACGGTTGGGATATGCCTTTTATGCCCACTCTTTTTCTACCAGTACCCCTCAGGAAGAGGTGCTTCAAGCTATTGCATCGTGGTCCAAGCGCGCTGACATTCATGGCATGATTCTGCAATTGCCCATTCCTGTCCCTCATTGTGCAGCCACCTATCTTGCAGCCTTACCGCCTCATAAGGATGTGGACGGATTGAGTCCTGCTGCATTATTTACGCCATGCACGCCGTTAGGCTGTCTCTTTCTTTTACAAGCCTATAAGATCCCATTAAGAGGAGCCCATGCGCTCATTGTGGGACGATCAGCTCTGGTGGGGCGCCCTTTGGGACTGCTGCTGTTGGATCAGGATGCCACCGTAACCTTTACCCACAGCCACACGCCTGATTTAGCAAGCCTTACACGCACTGCAGATCTCTTGTGTGTTTGTGCGGGCATCCCGCATCTCATTACGCTTGATCATGTGCGTGCTCAAACGACGATTTTAGATATTGGCATACATCGCACATCAGAAAAGACCCTGACTGGAGATGTTTCGCCTGATGTTTTTGGGCATATCCATGCTTTATCTCCTGTGCCCGGTGGTGTGGGCCCCATGACGGTCATGGGATTAATGCTCAATACCTTGCGTGCTGCATTTTTGGCAGAAAACGCTCTGTTGCCTCTGGAGCCCTTGATGGATGCACTACGTGCTTTTTAGTCCCTTCTTTTTAATCGGATGAAGGTGAGAAAAAAGGACGAGGATCTCGCGTGAATCCCTCATAAAGACGATGATCTGCAGGGCTCATATTGCTTTGGTCTCGCACCAAAGATAATTTTAGCAAAATCACAAGCTCGGTCATCTGTACTTTGCGATCTTTATTGGAAAAAAGCGAGCCTAAAATGGGGACTTCTGACAGTCCAGGAACGCCAGACACATCGTTTTGAACGCGCTCTTCCATCAGTCCTCCTGTCACAATCACCTGATTTTCTCGCGCGACAATGACAGAATCCATTTCTCGGGTTTGCACCACAGGCACTTCTGAAACGATGGGGGGGGCCCCCATGTCACGATTGGCAAAAGAGGTGATGGGATCTATTTTTCTGGCCACAACACGAGAAATGGTGGGGTGCAAGGAAACGATGATTTCCCCAGTTTCAAAATTAACCGATGGATGAACATATAAAATCAGTCCAATGGGGACAGTTCGAATGGTACTTTGTGCCGTGGGAAACGATCCATAACCTCCCCAATTGCGTTGCCCACCACGCCCATTGGCACCTGCAACATTAGAATAGACATTATTATCCTGCAACTTAACCTCAAAGAAGACTTCATTGTGGGCGACTTTTAAGACCGCGGATTGATTGTTAATGACGGTTTGTCGAGGATTAGCCAGGGTGCGAATGGTGCCAAATTTTTCCATAAATGCAGCCAAGGCATCTAAATAATTGGTACGCATGCGAAATGAAAATTCATTGTTCGAAGAAGCAGCCATGGCTGAAAACGATTGATTCAAGGTGTCAGAAAAAGGCTCTTCAATGTTTCGTTTTTGCCCCACCAAACCGCCTAGCGGGATTTGATCTGGATTAATGACCCCCATGACCCCGGTTGCGGCAGCAGGAATGCCTCCCCCTAATACCGAAGGGACCACCATTTTTTTGACGACAGAGGCCCCTTTTACAAAAAAAGCATTCCAATTCACGCCACCGCGATACTGATCTAACAAATCAATCTCTATGATTTTAGCCTCAATCAAAATTTGGGTCGTCACCACTTTTTGGATTTGCCTTAAGTAACATGCCACCATACGATGTTGCTTTTCTGTGGCAAATAGAGAGAGAATGCCCCCATATTTATTCAGAGAATAGGTTTTTTCTCCTTTAGGCATTTGTGATCCTGCTGATCTGCTTAGCATAAGACAAAGATTTTTTTCTAATTCTTCCCAAAAATCCACGGTATGACAGGTATCCAGATCGATACTCGTGCCATTATCGCGGTTGCGACTGGAAGATTCCCCAATGCCTTCTGAGAAAATATCCGTGGTCACGGATGTTTTTGTCTTTGTTTTTCTAGATCCCAACAAAAATTGCACATTGTGCGTCTTAAGAAAAGGTGTATCTTGACAAACATGCAAAATGTTATTTTGAAAATAATATCTAAGATTCCCAATGGCACATAGATTTTCTAGCACATCCCCTAAAGGTTGTTGATTGACGCAATACATCAAAGAGGATGCTTTGGGAAATTTTCCTTCCAGAACAACGTTTATTTTTGCTTGACGCGCCAGTTCAAACAACGCATCGTTGATGGGCACTTTTCCCGAAAGAGATAAGGAAATTTTCTTAGAAAAACACGCAGGCAAACAAGCAGCTCGTGATGCAAGAAGCGGCGTTCCTGTAAAGGGGGGCGGCGCACAGGGTGGGATAGATAATTGTTTAAATTCCTCTCTGGTTTTTCCCACCGTATCATCATGGGGATTTTTATCAGAGGAATACTGACACCCCTCTAGGATCCCCAAAACGATGATTATTCCTCCTACTCTTATGCTCTGGAAAAAATAATAGCAATTTTTCAATAATTTTTATCCTAAACGCACTGCGATTAATGTATTTATTCTGCATAAAAGGTTTTTTTTCGTCAATGTTTTAAGAGCTAAGAGGATAGCCTGCTCTTCTCAGAGTGAAAGATTTGTTTTATGCTGACCCTATCCCTTTATGTTTTGGTCTCTGTGCATGAAAGAAAATTCCAATCCTCCATATTCCAGAGGCCCCAAAAAATCTCCACCCCGTGGATTTGTCAGAACTTCGGTTTTTGAAAGCCTAGGGCCTGGTGGAAAAAACAGAGGTACCATGCAACAGTTAATGGATCGCTATACTGCACTTGGGCGCGATGCGTCTCGTGATGGCGATACGGTATTGTCCCAAGGTTTTTTTCAACATGCCGAACATTATCGACGTCTTTTAGCGGGATGTACACGTTTACGTCCAGAAGAATCCCCTTCTCCAGCCCCAGCTGCGGAATCCATAGGATCCCTTCCTGAAGAACAGGGGGAAGAAGAGTTCTAGAAAGTCAGCACTGAGCCGTTTAAAAGATAATTAATCTAATTAAAACTTAAATAATTAATTTTTACTAGAATATTATTATAAAAATAAAATAGACTAATAATGAAAAAATTATTTATAATCTCGTTTTTAGCATTATCGGCTCAAGCTTCTTTGCCAATAAATGCAGTCATACCACAACTTATACAATCAGAACTGCTTTCCTATGAAGAGATAAAACAGCTTTCAGATGAAGAGTTAAAAAATTATAAAATAACCTTGGTGAAGAAAGGAAGTAAAATAATGACTGAAACAGCAAACAGAGCGAGAACAAAAGAAGAAGAAGAAAATTTAGAAGAGCTCTTTAATAAAATGGCACAATTAGAAAATGAAGTAAAAGTTAGACATGATGTAAAAATAATTATGCATAATATCGTTATTAATTCTAATATCAATTCAAATCAACCTATGAACAATTCAAGCAAAACAACTTGAAAGAATGATTTGAATTATTTTTTAGGTTTACAATTCCAATAAGGGATAAATAATATATTATTCCCTTATTAATATGATCAAACCAGGCTTTTGCAGAGCTAGAAGGCTTCAGTCACTTCCGGGAAGGAACGTTACAAGTTTATGCTGAAGGCTTTATTTATGAGGGAAACAAAACAGAAAATAAAGCAAAAAGTAGGGGTAAAACAGAAAAAGAAGAAAAAACATTAAATGATATATTTTTAAAATTAGAAAATTTATGGCATGAAGGATCATCAAGAATGGGGCTCGGAAGAAGCATCATAAACAACTCTTAAACCACTCCATTGCGGTACGGGTGTGGGTTTGCTGTTGTGCAAAAAGGCATAGTCTATGATGGTTTTCCACAGGGTTTTTAAAACCATCGCCTTTGAATCATCAATCAGCATGATGGGCTCCAGCAAACACCATGAGTTATAGATTGAATCGAAAAAACATGACATCACCATCTTGCACCAAGGCTTCCTTTCCCTCGACGCGCATTTTCCCTTCTTCTTTGGCGCGTGTGCCATAGGCCATATAGTCTTCATAAGAAGTGACTTCTGCTCGGATAAATCCTTTTTGAAAGTCCGTGTGAATTACACCAGCTGCGTCATAGGCATTGGAACCACGAGAGATCGTCCAAGCATGAGCCTCTTTAGGACCTACTGTAAAAAAAGTCATAAGCCCCAATGCTTGAAAAGCAGAACGAATCAAGCAAGACAAACCCGTTTCTTTGATGCCCATGGATTCTAAAAAGTCTTGACGTTCTAACAGAGGCAGGCCAGCTACTTCAGCTTCCAATTGATTGCAAATCACCGAGACAGAACGGTGACGAGAAGCCCCATAGGCTTGCACATCTTGCACCCAAGACGATGTTCCGACCAAATCCTCTTCCGACACATTACAGACATAAAGCATGGGTTTAAGGGTTACCAGACCTAGTTTGGATAGAAAAGGGGTTTCAGAAGCATCCCATTGCGTATTAGAAGCAAACTCTCCTTGCTCTAAAGTGATCTGAGCTTTTTTTAACAAAGAAGCGTGGTCATCCACTCCCTTTTTTTGGCGCGTCAGTCTTTTCTCAATGCTTTGTAAATCTGCAAGCATCAATTCCGTTTCAATGGTAAGAATGTCATCCAAAGGATCGATACGACCTGCAACATGCGTGACTTCACCTCCAAAACAGCGCACCACTTGAATATTTGCATCCACTTGGCGAATGTGACTTAAAAATTGATTGCCTAATCCTTCCCCGCGACTGGCACCACGAACCAGCCCAGCAATATCTACAAACTTTAATTGAGTGGGCACAATCTTGGCAGAACCATCCCGTTTTGCAAGGGCCATCAGTCGTGCATCGGGCACCGCAACCACCCCTACGTTGGGTTCAATGGTGCAAAATGGATAGTTTGATGCTTCTGCTTGCATGGTTTCCACCAAGGCATTAAATAAGGTGGATTTTCCTACATTGGGTAAGCCGACAATGCCGCATTCCATAACGACCTCTCTCTTTTCCCATCAGACTAGCAGATTTTCCTTGACAAGAGTATGCTCCTTCCAAGAGTGACTTCCCCTCTTTTCCTCTATGGCCTTCATCTATGCTCTGCTATGGGCCATGGGTCTTTGGGATTTTTTCACTTATCGCATTCCAGATTTTCTTATTGTGTCCCTATGTGCGTATGGTTTTTTAGAGAATCGTCCTCTTCATTTAATCTGTGCATGCTTTATGGTGTTGCTTCTTTCCGCCTTAAGAACCCTAGGTAAAACCATGAGAGGATACGTTATGTTGGGGTATGGCGATATCAAAATGATGGGGGCGTGTTCTCTTTTTCTTCCCTTTGAAGCCTTGAGTATTTTTTTAGTTTCTGTAGGATTAGGGGGGCTTGTCTTGGCGTGCCTATTAAGGACTTCTCGTGTGCCTTTAGCCCCTGCCATTGCAACAGGATTTTGGATGGCCCACAGCTTTCCTTCTTGTCAGGTTTGGTTAAACTTTGTACCTTAAGAAAAAAGCGACGACCATAGCAGCAATGATTAAAGTGCCAGATTCTTTGCTCTGGGGAGAGCAAATGAAGGGTTTGTCTGGCTTGTTTATCGTTGCAACCCCCATTGGGCATCTAGAGGATATTTCACTGCGTGCCCTACAAACGTTACAGGGCGTAGATGCTATTTTGTGTGAGGATACGCGTGTCACACGACAGCTTCTTCAGCATTATCACTTGCGCGTTCCTTGTACCAGTTATCATGGACACAATGAACGTCAAAAATTAGAGTCAACGCTGGCCATGCTTAAATCAGGCAAAAAATTAGCCCTTGTGAGCGATCGTGGAACCCCTTTAATTTCTGATCCTGGAACGCTTTTGGTTCAATCGTGTATCCAAGAGGGCATCCCAGTGCATAGCTTGCCAGGAGCCAGTTCTGTGCTGTTGGCGGTCACGCTTTCAGGATTTCCAACGTCTTCTTTCTTTTTTCAAGGTTTTTTACCCCAACGTCACATCAAACGTCAGACGCTTTTACATACCCTTGTTACATTGCCCTGTCCCTTGATTTTTTTCGAATCCCCTTATCGCATACATGCCTGTTTGAGCACACTCTTACAGCACTTGGGCAACCGAAGAGCGTGCATTTTACGTGAGTTAACCAAAAAATTTGAAGAACGAAAAGGAGGGACCCTTATGCAATTATCTCAAGAGGTGGAGCATAACCCCCTCAAGGGAGAAATCACCATTGTTGTAGAGGGGGCCATATGTCCATAACTTATCAAACCGTTCCCCTGACCCCTGCCGTCCGCAAGCTTATTTTAGATGGGCTTCAAGCTTATGGAAGACAAAGCACGGGATATGCTGGTGATCATTTAGAAGAAGCTCCTACCTCTTTTGAAGCTTGGGATGCAAAAGAAAGGGATACAAAAGAATGTGTGGGGGCTCTGGTGATCAAACCCTTTTGGGGGGCGTTTCATCTGCAATTGTTGTATGTGAAAGAGTCACATCGAAGCTTTGGCATTGCATCCACCCTGATGGAACAGGCCCTTTCTTTTGCACGGATGCGTCAAGGGGCCTTTGTGTTTGTGGAAACCCTTAGTTTTCAAGCCGTTGAATTTTATACAAAAATGGGATTTATCACAGAATTTGTACGCCATGGCTATACACAAGGGATTTCATTTCATTATCTCAAGAAAAACCTATAACAAAGGTGCCAAATACTTCCCTGTAAGGCTGTTGGGGTTGGAAGCTACCTCTTCAGGGGTGCCCATTGCAACGATGTTTCCTCCCTTATCTCCTCCTTCTGGCCCCATATCCAAAATCCAATCCGCTGTTTTGATCACCTCTAGGTTGTGCTCTATAACAAGGACGGAATTGCCTTGATCCACCAAGCGATGCAGCACGCCTAATAAAACTTTGACATCTTCAAAATGCAATCCTGTGGTGGGCTCATCCAAAATATAGAGTGTTTTCCCTGTGGGTCGTTTGCACAGTTCTTTAGCCAATTTTACGCGCTGCGCTTCGCCCCCTGAGAGCATAGGCGCAGCATGCCCCACCTTAAGATAGCCCAATCCCACCTGAATCAACGTTTGCAGCCGATGGGCAATGCTGGGAATGGCTTCAAATAAGACCGCCGCTTCGGCAATGGAACACTCTAGCACATCGGCAATAGAGTGTTGCTTATAGCGAATTTCTAACGTCTCATAACTGTATCGCTTGCCCTTGCAGGTGTCACAAGGGACCGTCATATCAGAAAGAAAATGCATGGCAATGGTTAATGTCCCTTCTCCATGACACGCTTCGCATCGCCCGCCAGGAACGTTAAAAGAAAAACGCCCAGGTCCATAGCCTCGAGCACGCGCTTCTGGCATCCATGCAAACCATTCGCGAATGGGCGTGAAAGCCCCGGCATAGGTTGCAGGATTAGAACGCGGCGTTCGACCAATGGGCGCTTGATCAATGGGAATGAGTTTATCAATCTCTTCTACCCCTACAAACGTCTCTCCTTCTAAAGATGAAAAATCATGTATTTTGTGACGTGCAATGCCCTTGCATAGCGTATCCATAATTAAAGAGGATTTTCCACTTCCTGAAACTCCTGTCACACACATAAATGTGCCCAAAGGAAAATCAACCTCGACTTCCTTTAGATTGTGAACCCGTGCATGCCGTATGCCCACTTTTTTCCCCGATCCCTTCCGCCGTTGTGTTGGAACAGGAATGCTGCGTTCTTTGCGCAAATAGGCTCCTGTTAAACTATGGGGAGAGGCTAAAATATCAGCAATGCTTCCCTGAGCTATGATTTCTCCCCCATATTCCCCCGAAGCGGGACCAAAATCTAGGATATGATCTGCTGCACGAATGGCTTCCTCATCGTGCTCGACCACAATGACGGTATTGCCCAAATCCCGCAGGGTAGACAATGTTTTGAGCAATTTCTCGTTATCTCGTGGATGTAACCCAATAGAGGGTTCATCCAGTACATACAAGACCCCTGTTAACCCTGAACCTACTTGAGAGGCCAAACGAATCCGTTGACTCTCTCCCCCAGATAAGGTGGCGGATGCACGGGAACAGCTGAGATAGCCTAACCCCACCTCCATCAAAAAAGAAAGTCGCGCTGAAATTTCCTTCAGAATGCGCTCGGCGACCTCTTGAACTTGCATAGAAAGCTTAGGCACAAGAGTTTGACACCATGCATAGGCGCCTTCAATGGAAAAAGCACATACCTGTCCTATGTGCAAGGCCTCTTTGTGTGTCCCCAATCGCACACAAAGGGCTTCTGACCTTAGACGCGTTCCTTGACAGGCTTTACAGGGTGGGAAAACGCTTGGATTCTCCTCCTCCTCTTCGTCCATGCGCCCCCTCCCCCCCATGCCTTCCACCCCTAATCCCCCACAGGTGCGGCACGCTCCAAAGGGATTGTTAAAAGAAAACAAGCGTGGCTCTATTTCTTCCAGTGTAAATCCAGAAACAGGACATGCGAATTTAGAAGATAAAAGCATGGGTTCAAATTCTGCTGGGTCGTTTACCGATTCTATGTGGACCAGCCCCTTGCCTAGGTGCAATGCGCTTTCTAAACTGGCTGCAAGGCGCATTTGGGCGTCTTCGTTGTCTTCTCTACACAAGCGATCGACAATAACATAGATGGTATGACGTTTGTTTTTTTCCAGCGCAATAGGCTCTTCTAGGCTAAGCACTTCCCCATTGATTTGAATGCGCGTGTATCCCTGTTTTTTCAAATCGGCAAATACTTTAAGAAATTCACCTTTAACGCCCCTAGCAATGGGAGCCATCATATAAAAGCGTGTTCCAAAAGGAAGGGTGCAAATGCGCTCTATCATGCGAGACCGAGATTGTGCCTCAATGGGCAACCCCGTTGCAGGCGAGTAGGCCGTACCTGCACGTGCAAATAGAAGCCTAAGATAATCGTAAATTTCAGTGACTGTTCCTACCGTAGAACGTGGGTTCTTGGCAATGGTTTTTTGTTCAATGGCAATGGCTGGAGAAAGTCCCTCTATGCTTTCTACTTTCGGTTTTTCTTTCATTTCAAGGAATTGACGCGCATAAGCGGATAAACTCTCGATATAACGGCGTTGCCCCTCGGCATACAAGGTATCAAAAGCCAAAGAACTTTTCCCAGAGCCACTGGGCCCT
>CANGUX010000005.1 GCA_947457385.1 Holosporales bacterium | reverse complement strand
ATGTATAGAGATAAAAAAGATAATTATGAACATTCAAAAAGAACCCCTTTCGATCCAGCAACAGCATTACTTTCGTGAAAAACTAGAAAAACTACGCCGAGAGGTTCTGGAAGAAGCACGTCGCATTTTAGAGACCATTCGACAAGAAACCCAAGAACAAGATCCAGATAACAAAGCCGCAAGAGAAACCCAATGGATTACAGAATGCAGTCTTTTAAATCATGAACAAGCGACCCTCCATGCCCTAGATGCTGCCTTAGAACGCATTCAAAACGGGGTCTATGGCCTGTGCGAAGATACAGACATTCCTATTCCCCTAGATCGGCTCAAGGCGTCTCCTACCGCTGTTCTTAGCATACAGGCCCAGAACAAGCTAGAGCAGAACCATCCTTTCAGACTGCATCCACCCCTTTAATCTACCCCTCTGATATAAGGTGCTGAGGATAAACGTTTTATTGGAACTTTTTAAGTAGGCTAAAGCCATCGCTGATTTTACACATAACTATGATGATTCATCCCGTTATACGAACACGCCTGTTTTCTTTTATGGTATTTAGCATCTGTTTTGCTGGCTTGGCACAAGCAGGCCAAGATCCATCTTTAGATAAACAAGCCATCAGAGCGATTGTTGAAGAACTCCTTTTGGAAAAGCCTCAAATTATTGTGGAATCGCATCAAAAATTCATGCAAAAAAGATCAGATGAAGAAGATCAAAAGTCCACGGCTCATATTTCAAAAAGACTCAAAGAATCGCCCAATCTTTTGACCATTTCAGGAACACCTACTTTTAAAAGCAAGGGAAAATCTAAAGAAAAAATTCATGTATTTGTAAGCCCTTATTGTGGACACTGCCAGGAATTTTTAAAACAAGCAAAAACCTTTTCAGAAAACAATCCAGATTACCACATTGAAATTTTCTTAGTTGCCAGCCCGAAAGATCTAGCTTCCAACAGCCTGGCCAAAGCCTTAGCTGCCTTAGCGCAGATGGATGAAAGTTTAGGTTTGTTTTCTCGATTTTTCAATAAAGTGCGTGAACGCGTTAACCCTTTGGAACAAGAAAATATTTTAAAAATTGCCACTCTTTTAGGCGTTAAAGAAGAAGAGTTTAAAAGCCTTATGGAAAGTCCAAAAGTCGAAGCTTATCTTTCAGAAGTAAATCATGCAGCGAAAGAACTGCAAATCTCTGGATATCCTACTTTTCTTAGGAAATCTCCTGAACAAAAAGGGAGTTATCCAAAATATATGACCGTTTCAGGGTTTCCAAATACGCTAGAAGCGCTAAAAAAGGCTCTTGAATTACCCTAAGTGATACCTTGATTCGATTTTCCCCAAGGTAGGGATACCTTGTTTTCCCTACCATTCGTTATATTGATTCAGCACAAAACCGCCTTCAAGACGGCATTCTTTTAAAACCACATCATAGGATCTTCCTCCACCTGTTTCCATGATTTCACAACCTCCAAACAGGGAAGTCATTTTAGCATTGACGTAAAGGTCTTTTCCAATTTTCATGCCCCTTTTATTAAGACACATCATTCTTTTATCAGCACATTCAGCCAAGGCATGACTTGAAGCAAACATCGCCCATAAAAATATTATTCTTTTCATAAAAGTTCCTTTTTTCTTTTAAAAATCTTGTCAATATACAAAAATGGACCAATCCAAAAAAGCTGGCTTCTTAAGAAATAAGAAGATCCAGCCTTATCGGATCCAATATCATCTCACTTTTAGAGAACTTCAGCCAGCGGAGCTAATTGTCCAGCCATGTCAGAAGCTTGTTGTATTACTTTTGGAGCTTCTTGGAAGGCTCCAGTTACGCCTTGCAAGAAAGTAATTCCGCCGTTAGCGTTCAACTTTACTCCCCCTATATCACGACATTTTCTTTCGGCGACGTCAAGAGAGTTTCCTCCTCCTGTCTTCATGATCTCACAATTCCATGGTGTGCCATTAGCTTTTTGATTGACTGCAAAACTTCCGATTTTTTGTCCTGCAGCATTGTAACAATCACCCCTAGCATCTGCACATTCTGCAAACGCATTGCCTGAAGCTATAACTGCCAATAATAATAATATTTTTTTCATTTTTATCATCCTTTTTTAGGTTTTTTTGAATTTTAAACTTCGTTGCTTTTTCCGTAATTGCTCTTATCCAAAGAAGGTGTCACTTTAGAAGCTTCTCTTTGCTTAATGGCTTCAGCCAATTTAATATCGCTTGCGGCTAAGCCTTTCTTAATTTCTTCAACGGTGGCAGATTTTGGTGCATTACCGGTCAAGATATTAAGTGTTTTTTCAAGTTTGTCTGCAACTTTAGGTGCTTCTTCAGCAAACCCTTTAACTCCTTCTCCAAAGCTAATACCAGCTTCAGGCACTTCTAAAGCGACCCCACCTGCGTTAATGCAAGCTTGCTTTACAACTTTAACGGATTTTCCTGCGAAATCTTGCATAGGAACACATTCCATTGGATTCCATCCGGGTGAATGATAGTTAATGGTCCAATCTCCTGGTATTTCCTTCTTGGTTTTTGAGAGGCATTTGCCTATACGATTTGGACACTCTGCAAAAGCCTGTCCTGCACATACCAAAGCAATTAGTAATAGTGTTTTTTTCATTTTTTATTTCCTTTTTTATTTGCTCTACATCTGAATTATTTTTCAAAATAAATAAAAAAAAGTTAACAATAAATATTCGTGTTTTGTTTTTGTTTTTTTTATGGTTTCAAATAATCCCATAAATACTTGGGTTCATGAGGGTCTAATCCATTGGGTTGTCTTTAAAATTCCGATACACTATGGAAAAAGTACAAACACCCACCGTCATGAAAGTATCAGGCAACTCCCTTCGTCCTGGCAACGTTATCCTGCACGCCTCTCGCATGTGGGTTGTGGTCAAGGCACAACATACACAACCCGGGAAAGGAGGCGCCTATATGTGCGTTGTCCTTAGAGACATTCAAGGAAGCACCAAAAAAGACGAACGATTTCGTGCAGCCGAAGATGTGGAGCGCGTTTTTATCGAAGAGCATCTCTGTGAATTCCTCTATAAAGACGGTGAGTTTTTTGTCTTTATGGATCCAGAAACCTATGAACAATTTTCTGTACAGGAGGCGCTTTTAAATGCCCCCGCTTCCTTTCTTGCTGCAGGCATGATGGCCACAGTAGGGTTTCATGAGCAAACCCCAGTGTTTGTAACCCTTCCCACCCAAGTTGTTTTAACCGTAGAAGAAGCAGCCCCTGCCATCAAAGGGCAAACAGCAGCCTCATCTTACAAACCAGCGGTGCTGTGCAATGGCGTCAAAACCATGGTGCCTCCTTATATTGAAACAGGAACGCAAGTTATTATTCATACAGAAGATGGGAGTTATGTAGAGCGCTATAAAGCACCATAATCCCGCGGATGGAGTCGGATTCGAACCCACGAAACGCTTACACGTTTGCCAGTTTTCAAGACTGGTGCCTTCAACCACTCGGCCATCCATCCTTATTCTTTGTACTGCCTAAGGGGGGGAATCGTCAAGACCTGAGTTGAAAGCACTTCATGAGGCTTGATTTTTTGCAAAACTCCCCCCAAACTAAGAACACTTAGGAACCTTAGGAATCTACATTATGGCTTGGCATGCTTCTACAAAAAAACGGCTACGCAGAGACACAAAAAAACGCGTTGAAAACAAATCCCAAATCCATGCGTTGAGAACCTGTTTAAAGAAAGCAAGAGAAACCCTTGTCAGTGGGATTGAATCTGTGGCGTGTGTAAGAGGAGCCCAGAGCGCTCTTGCTGTTTCTGCTGCAAAAGGATTGATTCATCGCAATGCTGCGGCGCGTAAAACCAGCAGAATGATGAAGAAAATGCATGCTCAACAGCTTTCTGCTCAGGCTTAAAGTCTTTTTTAGAATAGGGTTGGAAAAAATCATTTTCTGAAGGATTGTTTGTCTTGTTTGGAAAAATAAATTGTATTTATTTGTTTTTTGAGTATTTTATTTATAAAAATAAGTACGTTTAAATAAAATGACCTCTTTCCCTGTAAGACAAAATTCGTTATTCTAAAGGCTATAGCGCTATCATCAGAGAACGCATCATCAGTCGCATACATATTGACCCTAAAAAAGGTAAAAAAAGTGAGATAAAGAGCTGGAGTTATTGGAAATCTTGCTTGTCTTTTGAGCTTTTATCGACGTTAGGATTGGGGAGTGGTACTCTTTTAAGCTTTTGGATAGGCACAAACATGCCGCAGTACATGCCCATGGCTGCCTTTTTAGGGACAACCGGATTGCTTTTTTTTGCGCTTACTTCAACGCTTGAGCTTTTCTTATTTATCACTGCGGTTTCAGCTGCCATGCTGTGCAGTGTCCCACATGCCAGTTTAGATGTTGCCTTATACGGGGGTTATATCCTGCTTCCCGTAATTCTTTTAGGCGTTTATCGAAAATTTATTCCTTTGAAAGTGGCCGATTTGAAAGAGGAAGAACGGAAAAAAATTCCATCTATGTTTCATATATTAATTGCTTTTTTTAATATGATGACCTTTCTTTTTGGTCTTTTTGGAAGTTCCCTGTGGGAAGGAAAAAGAGGTGCCTTGTTGTTTATGCCTGGCATTGCTTCTATTTGGACGGGGAGTTTGCTGAGTGTTATTCTTTTGTCTTGGGCAAAAAAATTGAAAATCCCTCTTAATCCATCAGGAACGCCTTTTTCTTTTCAAACTTCCATTTTTGATTATTGGTGGATCGTCATTTGCCAACTGGGTCTTTTTATCTTTCAAGGAGAAGATCAGTTAATCTTTGGAAACATGCTTCTTGTGGGGCTGCTCCCCTTTATTATCGGTGGGATTAGCAAATTACAAGAGGGTTTTGGGAAAAAAAGGTCACCATGGCTTAGAATGGGGATAAGTCTTTTAGGGATTTTCTTGGTCTTTCCTTTGGGATGTGTTATGATCTTTGAACTTATTCAACCTTGGATACGACGGAAGGAAAATCATGGCAACTGTTAAAGCAATTTTATTAGAGCCTGTAAAGAACAAAGGCCACGCAGGAGATATTGTAATCCTTCCGCGTGGGTTTTTTCGATATCTAAAAGATATGAACAAAGCCAAGTATGCTACAAAAGAGGCCATTGCTCGCCTGGAATCTGAACGCGAGATGCTTCGTATCAGCGATGAGGCTCGTAAAACATCCGCAGAAACGTTGCGGGCAAAACTAACGGGATATGTCTTGCACATTGTGCGAGAAGCGGGAGAAAACGGTGTGCTATATGGCGCTGTTTCCGCCAGGGATATCACCCGCGCATTAGAAGTGGATGGATTTATGTTGGATCATCACCAGGTCCTTCTTCCACACGGCATGAAAGAAGTGGGCGAGTATGTCATTACCTTGGAATTGCATCCAAGCGTATCCTTAACCCTTCCTTTGAAGGTGACGGCTCGGCATTCTACTCTGTAATCATGAAAAACAAACGCGTTTCATAGAGGCGCGTTTGTTTTTTTGTATCAAATTTTTTGATACGGTTGCATTTTTTGCCACTAAGCGTGTGTATGATGTCATGGGGTACAGTTCATTTTTTTCATAGAGGTTTTTCGTTTTTACAGACTTCTCTCTGCATGAAGAAAACCCACAGACGCATTAGCCTCTATACACAAAGCCCTACCTGCATTGCAGTAGAAAAAACGGTTGAAAAGCCGCAAATGGGTTGATCACGATCATATTTAAGCAGTTATGTTTATAAACAAAGACTGTGTCGATGCCATGATTCATGGATCATGTAGCATTGCATCCCTGGAAAAGAACACGCAACACATTGAATTGGTTGCGTGAATGGGCCTACTCTTTCCTCAATGAGGCGCTCAAGAGAAATATTGTCAACAAGGCACCCCAATTCTATGAAAGAAGAGCATTATGCCTTTCCCAAGCTGTATGCTCTACATAGACAGAGGTACTTCTTGCAATGCGACTATCCTTTTTCTGAGTCGTTTTTCTTTTTCCATGATATGCTTAATAGAATTCCCATCCACATCAAACCATAGTGGTATTTTGTGATTTTTTTGCATGTAAACATAGCATTGGTCCCTTTCTAAGATGGCCACTATCTTGAGAATAGGGTTGCTTATTTATGCGCCTATCTCGATGCTTTCATGGAATCAGCGTATCCTGATCATGAGATTTTCATACACACAAAGATGATGTCACTTTATGCCCCTCCTGTGGGAATGCATCGCATCTGGCAAGGGGCAAAAACAGCAATGCGTTTATGGTCTCAGCAAAGCAATATGGATAAGGCTGCTCATATTCTGAAAACCTCTTTAGGACAGTTGCGGGGCCCTCTTTTAAAGGCTGGGCAATTGACGGCCATGATCCCTGGGCTTCTTCCTTCTTCTGTATCTGATGCCTTGCAAGACCTATGTGCACACGCCCCCCCCATGGGCTGGAGTTTTGTGCGAAGGCGTATGATGCATGAAATGGGCCCTATGTGGAAGGATCGCTTTTCCTGGTTCTCTCCTGAACCTTCCTTTGCTGCATCCTTAGGTCAGGTCCATAAGGCCTGTTTTTGGAATGAAACCTATGAAACTGCACATCTCGTGGCCTGTAAATTACAATACCCAGGACTCGATCGCGTCATTGAAACGGACTTAGCGCAACTCCGTTTTTTTTGTCGCATCTATGAGCACAAGATGAAAGCCTTAGATACAACCTATTTACAAGAAGAATTGAAGATCAGGCTCTATGAGGAATTAAATTATCTGCAAGAATGCGAACACATGAAATGGTTTCATGCCATGTTTCAAACCTATCCAAACCTGAAGAAAAGCATTTGCATCCCCTCTCCTCTTTTTTGTACCGAACGCTTGATCATCATGAGTTGGGTGGAAGGAAAATCCATCCAAGAGGCTATAGATCTCCCCCAATCTTTGCGCAACGAGCTGGGAACACTTTTGTTCAAAGCTTGGTATGCTCCCTTTTATTCTCATGGGGCACTCCATGGTGACCCCCATATGGGTAACGCAACGTGGACGTATGAGGGGGGGGTCTTGCAATTAAATCTGTTAGATTTTGGCTGTGTTCGTTTGTTTCCTCCGCAGTTTGTCGAAGGCGTTTTAAAATTATACCGTGCCCTTCAAACCCAAAATTTGGAACAAGCTCATGCCGCCTATGAACAATGGGGGTTCCATGCTTTATCTCATGCACAGCTGGAAGCCCTTAATGCATGGGCAACCCTTTTGTTTGCACCCTTTCTGCTGGACCGAGGCCCTTGTCTTTTAGAAGAGGTTTCGTCTGTAGATCGGGGAAAAATGGCTGCACTCCATGTGCAATCTTTACTAAAGCAACACGGTTTGGTCAAGCCTCCAAAAGCTTTCCTTTTAATGGATCGTGTGGCGGTGGTGTTGGGTGCGGTGTTAATGCGACTGAAGGTACGTGCCAATTGGTTTGATCTTTTTCAAGAGGTCAGTGCTTCTTTTTCCCTTTTTTCTTGTGAAAAAGCGCAAAATACGCTTTGTTCCGATAGGAATTAGTATATTTTTAAAAAGTTGATTTTTTAAATGAATTCTATTATTATGAATTTGTCACTATTTGTTTATGGGAAAAGCACAATGAAAGCCCTTTATTCTATTGCATTTTTTTCGCTGATTTTAGGAGCTTCACCTGCCTTTAGTCTATCTTGGTCAGAATATGTGAAAAAACAGCCCATCATTCCAAACCAGCATTCTACGCCACTCGATGATATGAGTGATTTTGAAAAAACCCTCCTTCTCTCTGCTCATAGTAACAATATTCCTGCACAAGCAGCATTAGGAGAGGCCTATTATTTTGCAAGAGAAGGGGTTAAAAAAGATCTGTCCAAATCTTATTTTTGGTTTAAAAAAGCCGCAGAAAATGGAAGCATCGAATCTTTGAACAATTTGGGTTTTCTTTTGAAAAATGGGTTTGGTTGTGAGAAGGATCTCAAAAAAGCCTATGATTATTTTTCAAAAGTAGTGCAGACTAATCTTTCTCCCATTGCTTATTTCAATCTTTCAGCCATGATCTATGGTGGAAAAGGCACCAACAAAAATGAAGGAGAAGCTTATCAGGTTTTTGCAAAAGCATTCAATGCTTTTCCTAGATTGCAACTTTTATTTAGAATTTTATATACATTAAAAGAAAAAGAAAACGTTCTTCCTATTTTTTTACAGGAAAATAATAATGTTTTTCATAAACTGGAATCTTCTGAAACCATTAGTGCTTGTTTTAATGTTTTTAAATTCTTTTTAGATGCAGGCGAAGACATTGAAAATGAACTGTTGCAACTGATAGCCGATTATGGGTTTTCACTTTCTCCTACGACAACAATCGCAGAACTGGCAAGTTTTTTAATGCGTTCTGTTTTGCTGTTGGAAAAGATCCAAAGTCGGGGACATCTTGCGCCTTCTATGCCATCCCCTAAAGCCTTGCTGCCTTAACTTAAACGATAAACCACAAAAAAAATAGAAAATGGGCCTAAAAATTGGGGTTCATTTTCTATCTTGGTATGCATCTAAGGCCTGGATACGTGCCAGATGACGGCCTCCTTCAAAGGGCGTGCTCAGGAACGTGTTCAGACAATCTAGCGCCAACGTATCACCCATAAGACGTCCACCTAACACAAGGATATTGGCATCGTTATGGGCACGTGCCAAGCGCGCTGTGGTTACATCATGGCAGAGGGCCGCTCGGATGCCCTGAAATCGGTTGGCCATCATGCTCATACCCAGCCCAGACCCACAAATTAAAACAGCAACGATGCCTTTGGTGCGTACAGCTTGCATCGCAGGTATAACAAGCATTGGATACTCACAGCGATCTTGTGCATGGGTAGCACCTTCTTCTTGAAGCGTCCATTCGGGATGCGCATGCAACAAAGCGCATACCAGTGCACGTCGCAACAGAAATCCAGCATGGTCTGAAACAAACAATAAATTCATGATTTCATCCTATGTTTTTTGCTTTGGAAATCCCCATGTATATAAAACCATCATGGCTGTGCTTAATCCTAGAAAATAGAGCGGCATAGGCAATAATGTGCCATTGTGTAACACGCTCATGCCATAGGTAAATAATGAAATGAGGATGTAATAAGAAAAGCCAAACAAACTCGATGCGATCCCAATGCACCCTCGATATTCCTGTAACGCTATGGCAAGAATATTGCCAATGGCCATGACCATGCCTAAAATATTGATCATTCTTGCAGCCAGTGTAATGCCTATCATCCAAAACCTTGAAAAAGGCATGAGATAAACATGGCACAGCACGCAACTGCAAAAAACCAAAGTGCTAAGAAAAAGAATACGTATCCCTATGCCTAACACCCTATCGCCTGTATGTTTTTTTTGGAGCATCCCTGAGAGAATGCCCCCTAAGGCCCCTCCCCCTGCGGTCAGCAAAAAACTGCTCCCATATTGCACTTTGGAAAGGGTTAAGGATTCAATTAAAAAGAATGCACCTTCGGAAAACCAGCTAAATCCAATGCCATTTCCCAATCCAATAAGGGCAATGCAAACAAGAACCTTTCGATCTTTAAAAAAACGATGGGTCACTTCTAACACAGACACAGGTTGCCTGACATGAACAGGATGGGTTTCAGACAAGCCAAAGGTGACAATCAGAGCAACCATCCCAGAAAAAAGCAGCAAAAATATAAAAATAAAAGGCCATCCAAAATGCGCAGCCATCCATCCCCCAAAAAGAGGACCTAGGGCAGGGAATAAAGACATGGCACTGCTGACAAGGGAATACACGCGACCCAACTCAGGTCCATGAAAGGCATCCCTGGCCACAGCTTGGGATAACACACTTCCAACGCTCCCGCCCAGGGCCTGAAGCAAGCGAAATCCCATTAACATTTCAATAGAGGTCGAACTATAACAGCCTAAACAGGCTGCTGCAAAGAGCCCAAACCCTGCAAGGATGCAAGGTTTTCTCCCTAATAGATCAGAAATATAGCCCCAAAAAAGCGTTCCAAACGCAAGGCCCACAAGATAAATGGCAAGGGTATTTTCTGCCATCCCAGCAGAGGTTTTTAGATCATGAGCCATAGCTGGAAGTGCAGGAGAATAGGCACTTTCCGATAAAAGTGGCAACCCTGCAATCAGAACCAATATCCATAAAGCAGGAGCAACAACAGAAATCGTAAGGGGAGATTGGGTTCTTTGCATATCATAAACGCACACTTTTTTCTATATATAGGTAGTGTATGTTTTTTTTCTCTATTTTGAAATTCTTTACCAAGATAAAGAAACCATGTACGGATTTCGATTCATTTGCTATTCTATAGGAAACCCTCAAGGAGATCCTTAGATGAGCCTAAACCCCGCCTTACAAAGCGCGATTCAGCAAATTGAAAAAGCTTTTGGAAAAGGATCACTCTTGCGTTGGGGAGATCAAAAAGTTCAAGATGCGGAGGTGATTTCTACGGGATCTATGGGATTAGATCTTGCTTTAGGCATTGAAGGATTGCCTCTGGGGCGTATTGTAGAAATTTTTGGCCCCGAGAGTTCTGGGAAAACCACTCTGACCCTTCATGTCATTGCCGAGGCGCAACGTGCTGGGGGGGTATGTGCGTTTATTGATACAGAGCATGCCTTTGATCCGATTTATGCCAAACGCCTTAAAGTGGATGTAGAGGGGTTATATATTTCACAACCGGATACCGGTGAGCAAGCCTTGGAAATCACAGACACCTTGGTGCGTTCAGGGGCGGTCAAGGTCATTGTGGTAGATAGCGTTGCAGCCCTAGTGCCCAAGGCCGAATTAGAGGGCGATATGGGGGATTCGCATATGGGACTGCAAGCACGACTGATGAGCCAAGCCTTGCGTAAGCTTACGGGGTCTATTTCTCGTTCTGGATGCCTTGTTATTTTTACCAACCAGATTCGACAAAAAATTGGGGTTGTATTTGGCAATCCCGAGACCACAACCGGAGGCGTTGCTCTTAAATTCTATGCTTCCATTCGTTTGGATATTCGCCGGCAAGCCGCCATCAAAGATAAAGAAAACATTATCGGCAATCTGACACGGGTTAAGATTGTCAAAAACAAGCTAGCTGCTCCCTTTCGTGAAACCGTCTTTGAAATTCGTTATGGAGAAGGGATCGATAAAACCTCAGAACTGATTGAACTAGGCGTAAAGGCTGGGGTGCTGGAAAAGTCGGGGTCTTGGTATTCTTATCAGCAAGAGCGCATTGGCCAGGGGCGTGATGCGGTGCGTGATTTCCTGGCGCGCCATCCTGAAAAAGCTGAAGCTCTGGAAAAAATCATTATGGCCACCCTTAGGACAAAAACAGGATTGTTAGAGCATTTTGCAGATCATCCAGCAGAGATTCTTGAAGAAGAATCCTTTTCAGAAGAACGTTCCTAATGTTGAGGCTTGAGGGGGTGGTTTAGCCCCCTTTTTTTCACGGGTCACTTCTGATGCCATGGCATAAATACCAGTCATCTGCAAATCTTGGTTCCATCATCCAGTCAAGGCAATAAGACATCTCTTCTACTCAGCGCCTTAAACGATGAGGTGATATCGACAATTCTCTTTTTTACCAGTCTTTTCCAAAGCATGCAAGGGCTTCACGAGGATATAAGGCGCATGCAGAACAAAAAATGCATTGCTCTTAACCCATTTAAAAGAGCAGGGCAATCAAAAGATTTTTAACGGGTGGATACACATTGTATTGCCAAAAGTGTCCAAAAGCACAATGATCATGATACATAATGCCGCGTTTCGTAATGCTTCTATCATGAAAGCGTCCATGGATGACGTTTTTTTTTAGCTGTTTCGAATCTTTTAACCATGCCTATTACGCCTATTCCTGCATTTTTATGAAAGGCCTGATAGCTAAATAACTGACGGTTTCCTTCTTAATCATGAAAAAAAACGCCGCTTTTTCCAAAGCCTGACACTCGTTTTTATCCAGGGTAGGAAACTCTCTCAATGGTATAGAGTTTTTCGCCCCGTGGCGTAGAAAGCTCAAAAGAAACGCCTTCTTCTTTCCCGATGAGTTCTCGTGCAAGTGCAGAATTGATGGCCAGTTTTCTCTGACTCAAGTCTGCTTCATCTACCCCTACGATCTGATAAGTGGAATGCTCATTTTTTTCTTGATCTAACAGGGTCACAATGGCTCCAAAGACGATTTTTGGCCCCGATAAGGTGGATAAATCCACGACTTGAGCATTGGAAATTTTAAACTCCAGCTCTCGAATGCGATCCTCTGTATAACGCTGTTTTTCGCGTGCAGCATGATACTCTGCATTTTCAGAAAGGTCCCCATATTGACGGGCCCTTTCGATTTCTTCAATCACTGCGGGTCGTTTTACCGTGAGATATAACGTCAATTCTTTTTGTAATTGAACAAGACCCTGAGGCGTCATAGGAAATGTAAGCATAGCAAACTCAAAGACGGTAATCCACCATAAGAATGATATGATACGCGTTTTCAAACATAAAAAAAAGATCTTATTTTAAAGGATAGGTTCTGTTGGAGCAACACTTGCAGAAGAGCGCAGCGTGTTGGCTAATGTTTCCAGCACTGCGTTAATGAACTGAGGGCCTTTTTCTAAAAGAAAGCGATGAGAAAGGCTTACATATTCATTTAAAATAACATTTTTTGGCGTATCAGGACACTTTAAAAGCTCAAAGGCCCCACACAAGAGAATCCCCCGTGTCGTATATTCCATTTTTTCCAAACTCCACCCAGAAGGAAGAGCTGAAAAAATAGCAGCATCCAGCTGAATTTGGTCTTCAAAAACCCCTTTCACAAGACATAGAAAAAGGGAACAATCCATTAATTCCGTTTCTTCATCTGAAATAGCATAAGAAAAAGACTGTTCTAAGGGAGATGGGGTAAACCGATAAGTTAAAAATTCATTGAGAATGGTTTGTCCTGGCGTGTTTGGACACATGATTTTTTGAAACACGGCCTGCACCGCGGCAAAACGCGCAACGGTTCGGGGAAATAGCTTCATGTTTGTCCCCGTTTTTTTTGTACATGCTTTAGACATTTAGTATACCGTATCCCATTACGTTTCGCGATGTAGTGCCACATAAAAAAGCACAAAAATATACATGATGCCCAGAATCACGATAATCATGGGCCCACACAAGCTTTGATCTCTGTAAGAAAGAGCAAGGCCTAACAGGCTCCCCCCAAATCCTAACGCACTTGATCCTATACATAAAGTCAACAAATTTTGGCTAAGCATACGCATGGTCATGGCAGGAAGAATCAACAGGCCTAAGGCCATCAACGTCCCCAAGGCTTGAAATGCCACCAAAAGATTGGCGATTAAAACCCCTAAAAATAAAAAGCCCATGCGTGATTCACGTCCTCCTCTTGCACGAAAAAAAAGAGGATCAAAACAGTACATCACAAAGGATTTGGCTTGAAAAGCAAAAAATCCAAGGGTCAAACAGGCGGTACAAGCCATTGCCCATAAAGATCCACTTGAAAAACGGCTAAATGAACCAAACAACATGTGTACAAGCTCTTCTTGATGATGAGACATTAACAGCGCACCGATGGCCATAAAAATAAGATAAAAGCCTGCAAATGCAGATTCTTCGCTTAAAATGTCTTGGGTTTTATTCATTAAGGCCCTGGCCCCAACGACAAGTGCAGCCAATAACAAACCGCTTAAAGCCCCTCCTCCGTACAGGGCCAAAAGAGAGGGCGGACCATGCTTGCTAACGAGAAACCCTAAAGCAACCCCAGGAAGAATTCCGTGGGATAAAGCATCGCCCACCAAGGTCATGCGCCGCAACATTAAGAAAATTCCCAATGGACCAGAAGAAAGGGCTAAAAGGAAACTGCCAGCAAGTGCTTTTATCCAAAAATCAGCTTGCAATCCATGTAAACAGTCAAAAGACAAGGAAAAAAACCTAAAATAGTCCGTAAACTTTCAGTTTAGAAGATTTTACAGCAAGATCAAATCAACCCTTATGGAACGTTATCGCACCGTAAGGTTATGACATAAGATACCAACCAATAAGTATGCCTAAAGAAGGAATAAATGGGTCATTTTTGATTAAAAAACATGAGGATTGCGCAGCAAATTATATCCATTGATTCAAGTGAAACAAGGCAACGGTAAATTGAGGGAGCCTGACATCTATATAGCCCAAAATCTAAATTTACGACTGCCCATATGTGAGAGCATTTAGGATATTGAGTCCAGGTGCTTTTTATTGGCGCAGTAATTAAGTTTTAGTTATGAAAAAACATATTTAATACGCCATTTTTTATTAATGGGTAGCATTTAATCAAAGCACTAAATTCTGGTGTGATGGATTATGACAAGTTTCAACGCTCTCAGAAGACGCAAGCATGGAGTGCATCTCTATCCTTCTCGTATGCCTTTTCGGTGATGAAACCCTGCACGATCTATAATACATGGCCCAGCCTTCACCCTGTTGCAGATGTACTTCTTTTCAAACCCTTTGCCTGTTGTAGCTTTTCTTTAATGCAGCAGAAAAAACCTGAAGGTGTCTTTCCATTTCTCCTTCTTTATGACAAACCCAATGATAGGCGCGTTCTGCCATGTGTTTTGTTTCTTTGGGGTGCTGAAGACAGTGCAAAATAGCATCACACAATCCATGAGCATTCACCTGATAGGCTGCTTTTTGTTGGGAGAAATCTTCCATGACATCGCGTTGATTGGCCATGTCTGGGCCATGCATTACAGCACATTGAAAGCGCGCTGGCTCAATGGGATTGTGTCCTCCCACAGAACAAAAAGAACCACAAAGCACGACAAAAGGAGAAATCTCATAAAACAATCTCATTTCTCCAAGGGTATCCACCAGATAAACCTGTGTTTCTTTTTTAAGCGTTTCATGAAGACTGCGCTGCTGAATGGCGAGATTCCAAGGTTCTTTTACAATGGATTGTACGCGATGTATGTGTCTGGGGGCATAAATGCATAAAAGGTCTGGAATGGTTTTTATGAGCTCAAGATGAGTCTCTCTGATGAGCGTTTCTTCCTCAGCATGAACACATGACGCAAACCAAAATGGACGCTGTATGATAAAAGGTTCAGCCCTATGCTGTCTCAATGCACCAGGCGCATATTTAATGGAAGGCATAATCCCTATGGGCAAATCCACAAGATGCTTAAATCTGGCATAAGAAGCAGAGCATCCCGTCCAACGGTGTGAAAAAAAGCGCATCATTTTTTTAAATAGAGAAGGAGCAAGGGCCCATCTTCTTGCACTCTTTTCTGAAATGTGAAAATTCAAAAGGGTCATAGGCACACCCCGTCGAGATAGCTCATAGAGCATTGTCGGCCATAACTCTGCTTCTAGCAGAAAAAAAGCCATGGGCTTCCAATGCTCCAAAAATCTTTGCATATAACGAGGTACATCATAGGGCATCATCCCATGGGTAACCTGAGGCGGAAGATCCAAAGCCAACGCCTTTATAGCCGATACACTTTGACTGGTTAAGATAATGTCTGTCTCAGGCCAATCCTCAAGAATTCTCTTCATGACCGATAGAGCTGCACGCCCCTCCCCTATGCTGGCCCCATGAAACCAAATCACAGGATGCTTAGGGATAAGAGATGGCGGCATGATTCCAAAGCGTTGAGGCAACTTTTGGGGATCTTCCTTGCCCTTTCGGCATCGCCATTTTCCTAGGATATAAAGAAGAGGTTGCATCATTGTCATGCTGGAACGATAGAGCGTAAAGAGCATTTTATCCCCCCATGAATTGTAAAAATACCGCTTATACGGTACGCTTGTGTAGAGAAAAATTAAAGTGTTTATTAGGTTTTTTTGTGACATTTCATTCTTTTTTACAAGACTATGGATATTGGGCCATTTTTTTAGGCGCTATGATTGAAGGAGAAAGCATTATCCTTACTGCCAGTGCACTGGCGGCATTGGGGACGTTTTCTATTGTTAAAGTGATGCTCATCACATTTGTAGGCACGCTGTTGGCAGACCAAGCCCTTTATTTTGTGGGCGTTGCCTATGGCATGAAGTTCTTAACGCAATTAAAGCGCCAATTTCCGGCTTTAATCACTCCTATGGAAAAGGGGTTGTTCTATTTAAAACGCTATGAAACCCTTTACATCCTTTCTTTTCGTTTTATTTATGGCATTCGCATTATTAGCCCTATTCTCATCGGGGCACAACACGTAGGATTCCAACGTTTTGCATGCCTTAATCTTATCGCTGCTGCAGGTTGGACTCTCATGAGTTGTACTTTAGGATACTTTCTAGGGGAGGCACTGGGACATTTTACAAAAAACATAGGATTCATTATAGCTGGCGTCCTGGTGGTGGTCATTCTTTTGAGCATCGTGCTTCATTTTCGCAAAAAACGTAAATCCATTCAAAAGGATTAATCCCATACTAGGCATGGATCTCTTTTGAGTTTCCCATCTTGCTTTGCTTGAAAATCAGGTTTATGCTGATTCTATTGAAGACGGGTGAAATTTAGGGGTGTTCCATGGTTATGAAAAAAAGCAAACGCATTAGAGCCCGAGATGAGGGCGTTGATTTATATAAGTCTTATGCCTTGCCAGAAGCCTTGAATTTAATAAAAGAAAGAGCCACCGCTAAGTTTGATGAAACGGTAGAAGTTGTTTTTTCTTGTGCCATAGATCCTCAAAAAGGGGACCAAAATATACGTGGTATGGTTTCTTTGCCACAGGGAACGGGGAAAAGCATTCGGGTTGCTGTATTTGCAGAGGGCGAGCAAGCCCGTGAAGCACAAGAAGCCGGTGCTGAAGTGGTTGGAGGTTCTGATCTGGTGGAAGAAGTTCAAAAGGGAAATATCGACTTTGATTTATGCATTGCCACACCTGCCATGATGTCACAATTAAGTAAGTTGGGAAAAGTTTTAGGTCCTAAAGGACTGATGCCGAATCCTAAACTTGGAACAGTCACTTTGAATGTGGCTTCTGCTGTATTGGCTGCAAAACGAGGGCAAGTTTCCTTGCGTGCAGATAAAGCAGGATTGATTCATGCCTTCATCGGCAAATCGAGTTTTTCAGTGGAAGCCTTGGAAGAGAATTTTTCAGCTTTGCTTACAGGCCTTTTAAATTTAAAACCTTCAGGAATCAAAGGAGACCTCATTAAGCGTGCCTATGTATCCTCTACCATGGGTTTTGCACTGCCTCTTGAGATTGCCTCCGAAGCCAGAAAATCTCAGTAGTGGTTTTTTTGAGCTGTTTGCGTATGGTGTGTGATCTTTTTACATGAAAGAGCTCTCTTATAGTATTTTAAAATAAGAGTCTACAATAAGAAGAAAAAATTCTTTTTTATCATCTAGGTGAAAATGCTTCCATAAATTATCACCAAAATACCTCTTCGTCCCTCCCATTAGAGCAAATAATGCCAAGGAGCAAGCGAAAACGCAAGATGGAATATGCTTAATGGGCTATTCACAAAAGAAGGCTAAGAGCATCATCAAAAACCCGCAAGCGAAAGAGTTAGGCGTGTTAAAACGATGCAAAAGATAGTATAAAAATAGATGAAAACACGTTAGTTTTAGGGTTAAACCCATTACGGCCATGTGTAACATGGGGCTCACTTGCTCATCGTTGCCGAAGCAGTCTATTAAAATGCGCATGAACGGATTTTATGACATGCGCAATACCCAATAAAAACTTGGGTTTTCTTAGTTCATGGATGTGTTGACTCCTACAAAGTCAACCATTTTGCTAAGCCCAAAAAGAGCACATAGCCCAATACATCTGTCGTCGTTGTTAACAAAGGTCCCGCACTCAATGCAGGATCACATCTAAAGCGTGCAATCATGATGGGCAAAAACGTTCCTGCAAGGCCTGCCCACAGCATATTAAAGACAACAGCTCCCCCAAGAATCATAGAAAAATGAATATCGTTAAACCAAAAGTACACAATAATGCCCAAAAGAATCCCAAAAATAGTTCCATTTAACAGTGCAACACGTCCTTCTTTTAATAAGGTTTTTCCTGCATTGACCATGCTCAATTCTCGAGTAGCCAAAGCTCGAATAATCACCGTTGCCGACTGAATGCCAGTATTCCCCCCCATGGCAGCTGCAATGGGCATAAGGACGGTCAAGGCCACTTTTTCTTGTAATGTTTCTTGAAATGCATTAATCACCACTGAAGTCAACAAGGTGTTGAATAAGGTAATAATCAACCAATGAATACGACTGAAACTCGTCTTAAAAATGGAGGCATAAAAATCAGAGGAATGAATACGCCCCATATGAAATAAATCTTCTGCGGCTTTACGCTCTATGACATCCATCACTTTATCTAAGGTGATCATCCCCAATAATTCATTCATTTCATTGACAACAGGCGCTGATATCAAGGTATACAAACGAAACATAAAAGCCACTTCCTCTTGATCCCATTGTACTGGAATGCTGTGCACCTCTAGATCCATGAAATCTTTGATAAGCCCTTCTTTTTCTCGCAAAAGACGGCTAAGGGGAAGAATGCCTATGGGATGATGATACTCATCTACAACGAAAGCATCTTGAATATGGGAAGGAAAAACTTTAAGCTCTCGAATGTGCTTCAGACTTTGTGCAATGCTCCAATCTTGAGATAACGTTAAGACTTCCATTTGCATCAAACGTCCTGCACTATCTTCTGCATAAGCCAATCGGGTAGAAAAAAGAATGCGCTCTTTTTCTGGCATGGCTTCTAGAACCGCTTCTTGCTGCTCTTCTTCCAATGAGGACAACAAACTTAAAGCGCGATCGCTCTCTAGGGCCATAAGAATTTGGACCACCTCGGGGGAGGAAAGTAAACTCATGACATCTGCACGCAAATTTTGCGCTAAAAACAAAAAGACTTCAGGATTAAAGTGAGGCTTTAACCAGATGACAAAACTCTCTCGATAGGGTGCTTCCAAATATTGAATCAAATAGGCTATTTCTCTTGGATGTAACCCTTCAATTAATTTATATAAACTTGCGGGATCGCGATGATGACTGAGTACTTTTTTTAAAAGGGGCACTTTATCCTGAAGGAGATGCTGAAAAGCATCTTCACGAAAGACATCTTTTCCCATCCATTATCCTCCTGCTCGTGGAAGACTATCCTCTTCAAAGGTTCCTTGTTGTTTTAAAAGCATACTTGCAGCATATTCAAGCAGCTCTCGACCTGAAAGCATCAAAGATGCTTTAATAGTCCACATTGGTGCCTCTGACACGGAAAGCAATCGACATCCCATAAACACAGGATGTTGTTGCACCATGTCCGATAATGTATCCATGTTGCCCATAAAAGCAGGGCGTGCCAAACCATAACGTTGTAAGGTCCGCGCTACAGATAGTATTTCAGGGGAAACGCCTTCGTAGCAAAGCTCTGGCATGGCTTCTAACCTTTCAACCTGTTGTATCAGCGCCAAACAAAATACAGGGAGAGAGGCATAGGCTTGCTTAATGAGTTTTTTTTTGTATGCCATCAAATCAAATGGGGAAGCCACCCCTGAGTGAACCGCCGCTTCTGCCACCGCAAAGGGAAGCTCTGTCAATAAGCGCGGATCAAAAGGTTTAGGAATAAAATAAGATTGTCCAAATTCCATCTGCTGGCCATCATAGTGCCCAAGAACATCAGAAAAACCTTGCTGTGCTATGCTCTGCAACGCATCAACGCAAGCAACCATCATCTCATGATTGATTTTAGAAGCCTTGGCATCTAACGCGCCTTTGAATATAAAGGGAAAACATAAAAGATTATTGACTTGATTCGGCATGTCCGAGCGCCCTGTCCCTACGATAGCATCCTTATGCACCTCATAAACGTGATGAGGAAAAATTTCAGGGGTCGGATTTGATAAAGCAAACACAATGGGCTTTTTATGCATCCCCAATATCATTTCCTTTGTCACTAATCCAGGCCCAGAAAGCCCCAAAAAGATATCAGCATCTGCAAGGGCTTCTTGCAACGTATACATCGGCAAGGATTGCGCAACCTTTGCCTTATAGATAGAAAGATCAGGTCGATCTGAACGAATCACTCCCTGGCGATCACACACCACCGCATTTTCCTTTTTTAACCCAAGCTTTACAAGGAAGTTTACGCATGCAAGCGCACTGGCACCTGCCCCTAAAACAACACATCGCACATCAGAAATGGATTTCCCAACCAACTGCAAAGCATTTAACAAACACGCTGATACCGTAATGGCCGTTCCATGCTGATCATCATGAAACACAGGAATATTCAAACGACTTTGGAGTCCCTCTTCCACCCTAAAACACTCGGGAGCTTTAATATCTTCCAAGTTAATGGCACCAAAAGAAGGTTCTAATGCTGCAATAATATCAATTAATTTTTCAGGATCTGTTTCAGCAATCTCCAGGTCAATGGCTTGAAGATGTGCAAATTTTTGAAACAAGATCGCCTTGCCTTCCATGACAGGCTTAGATGCCAAAGGCCCGATGTCCCCCAATCCTAATACAGCTGTCCCATTGGAAATAACAGCAACAAGTTGACCCCGAATCGTATAATCGGCGACACAAATGGGATTTTCTACAATGGCTTTGCATGCTTCTGCCACGCCAGGAGAATATGCAAGCGTCAAATCTTCTGAGGTCTCCATGGGCTTGGTGGGCACTGTTTTAAACTTCCCAGGCACCGGATCACGATGATAGCGTAAGGCTTGAGATTTTTTATCAAGCGTTTCATGCATTGTAAGCTCCTAAAAAACGCCCTATTCATGATAGTATGCTTTTGAATTTTTTACAAGAAACCCCTTCTTTTAAGGTCTCATGTCCCCAAATTGTCTAATAACTTTATTACAGAAAAAGCTTTAATTCCCAAGCAAACTAAAGGAATTGAACCTATTCATCAAACGTTAAGAGAAAAATAAGAAAGTTTTTATTGCGTTAGAATTCAAAATAGTGTATCCAGTGTTAGGACAACCGTAATAAAAGGAAAGAATATGAATAACCGACTTTGGGAAAATAAAGAGTCAAACAAAGAGAAAGAGCAAGTGCTAGAAGCACTCAGTAGAATTGTAGCCTCTTATGTAGGCCACCATACGCTAGAGCCACAAGAAGTCACCTCTTTTATCCATCAAGTCTTTTGTGCACTTACAAGCTTGCAAAATACAGCACATATTCGCAATGCAGCACAACCTGCTGTAGAAGCAGATAAATCCATTACTCCCGATTTTTTGATCTGTCTGGAAGATGGCAAGCGTCTTAAAATGCTCAAACGTCACCTCAGAACATCTTATGGTCTTACCCCAGAACAATATCGCGAACGTTGGGGTCTTTCCATCGATTATCCTATGGTTGCCCCAAACTATGCTCGCAAAAGAAGCACATTGGCTAAATCAAATGGATTAGGACAAGCGCGTTCACGTGTGTATCAGCACCCAACAGCTGCGGCGGTATAATCTCAGTCTGGTTTGGAACTATGGGGATGGGCATACCATGGGTTAGCCCTCCTTTAAAAAATAAGTTGCATGTGGATTATAAGATAAAAGATTCACCTAAATAGATAGAGCGCACCAAGGGATTGTTTGCAATTTTTTGAGGAGATCCCTCTTCTAAAATAGACCCTTCGTACATAACATAAGCACGATCGACAATACGCAACATATCTTTGACATTATGATCTGTCACAAGAATGCCAATGTCTTGCCGAGCCAATCGACGAATGAGCAGTCCCAGTTCTTCTATGGTTTTGGGGTCAATCCCGGCCAAAGGTTCATCTAGCAGTAAAAATTTAGGGTTTCCCACCAAAGCACGGGCAATTTCGACACGTCGACGTTCTCCTCCTGATAAAACCAAGGCAGAAGCATGTCTGCGCTCTTGCAATCCTAATTCATCCAAAAGGCCGCTGAGTTGCACACGACGTTGTGCTTCATCTGGTTCTAACACCTCTAAGACAGCTAGGATATTTTCCTGAACCGATAATCCCCTGAAAATAGATGTATCTTGCGGCAAATAACGTAACCCACAGCGCGCTTTTTGATACAAAGGCCAAGAGGTCACCTCTTGCTTGCCCAAAAAAATCTTTCCTTTATCGGGCTTTAATAAGCCTGCCATCATCCTAAAGCAGGTGGTTTTTCCTGCCCCATTGGGACCAAACAATCCAACCACTTCCCCAGTTGTTAAGGAAAGATTGACATGATGCACCACTTCTTTTTTCTTAAAGCTTTTATTTAGACCTTCTCCATAAAACATCACAATGCTTCTCCTGAATGCTGTTTTACAGCTTTTGGTCCACGCTTCAATCGATTCATGGTTTGTGGATTTAAAAGCAATTGAACCCGTTTTGTGCCCTGCCCTTCTAAGTACGCACAATGGGTTTGAAGATCAAAGACGCCTGTTTCTCCTTTTGCAAAATGGGTCTCTTGCATCAAAGAAACATTCCCCCTCACCTGAATTTTTTGGGTGCAAGCGTCATAGTATCCCTCATCTGCTCTCCCCATGCTTGATTTTTTCCCGACGATTTTGACATGTCCTTTGGCCTTTATGCTGTGTAATTCAAGATGACCATGGCTACCAAGAGAGGGCAAATCTTTAAAGGCGTTATGTTCTTTCTGCAAGGCATCAATGGGGGTAAAGTTCGCCTGCAACCAATCTGCTGCCATAGAAGAGCCTTCTTGCTCCCAATGGGCGCGCCAAGCTTCTCCTTGGTGGGTTAAATGGCAATAGCGAATTTTTTTTGTGGAGGTTAAGCTGAAACGCGGGGTTTTTAAAATATTTTTAGGCCCAGTTACCTCTAAAATCTGGGATTTCACCCAATATTCCAGGTGCTCTCCGGAAACAACGCCAGAGGGATCTTCCAATTTAGCATGCCCAATGGCTTGGATTTTTTCTATGGTGCGTTTTTTGTCTTGTACGCTGTAATACACGTTGATGGTATCTGCACACAAGGTGACCTTCCCTTTTTTAGCACAGGCTGCCCCTACGGCTCTGCATACGTGTTCCTTATCGTGACATTCGATAGACTGTTGTGCGGATACTTCAAAAGATTCTGGATTTTCTGGACTTGCGTACACAAGATTTAAAACAAACCCCAAGAAAATCCATAGATTCCATAGGTTTTTCATTATCGCAATTTCAAAGAAGAAAGCGCCAATAACCCTAATAATGCTGATATAATCCAAAAACGGATGACAACGGTGGATTCAGACCATCCTTTTTTTTCAAAGTGATGATGAATCGGAGCCATTAAAAAGAGGCGTTGCCCTGTTTTTTTATAAATCAAAACTTGCATCATTACCGAAAGCGCTTCTATCACAAAAACGCCACCGACCAATACTAAAAGAAGCTCTTGTTTGATCATCAAGCTGATGATGCCTAAAAATCCACCTAAAGCTAAAGCCCCAACATCCCCCATCATGATGGTCGCCGGGGGTGCATTGTACCAAAGAAATCCCAATCCTGCCCCCACTAGCGCACAGCATGGCACCATTAATTCCCCTGCTTGAGGAATGAAGGGGAATTGCAAATACTGTGCAAAGCCTGCATGACCAATGACATAGGCCATACAGGCAAATACCATACATGAAATCATGACGGGTCCTATGGCCAGGCCATCTAATCCATCGGTTAAATTCACCGCATTAGAAGCTCCAACGATTACTCCAATGCCCCAAAAAAAATAAAAATATCCCAATGGAAGGGTGAGATGTTTTAAAAAAGGAAAAAAAACAGTGCCTTTTAAGGTATCTGGTTCTACCATCCACAGGGCGGTTAATGCAATGCAGGCAATGACGATTTGATAGAATATTTTTGCCTTGCCAGAAACGCCCTTTGGGTTTTTTCGCGTGACTTTTAAACGATCGTCTACTGCCCCCAAAAAGCCCAAGCCTAAAAAAACAAAACTAGAAATCCATACGTACTGATTACCTAAATCTGCCCAACATAATAGGGCAACCATAAAAGCCACACCCATCAGAGCCCCCCCCATGCTGGGGGTCCCCTTTTTGGTCACAAGGTGTTGGGCAGGCCCATCCAATCGAATGGGATGCTCTCCTTGTTTTCGCATCCAGGCAATAAACGAAGGCATCCATAAAAAAACCAAGCAAAAGCCTGTAATCAAAGCCCCCATAGAACGAAATGTAATATATCGAAATAAATTAAAAAAAGAAAATTGAGATGAAAATTGACTCAACCAATACAGCATAATCTAAATTCCACGATTGTCACTTCTTATCCTATAAGGGCATTCCTCTCAGAACAAGGGTCTAGAGGTCTACGATGCCAAGATTTTAATCCCTAGGTTCAAGACGAACCCAATGGATCTACGCGACGACGCAGGGCCATAGAAGATCGAAAACTAACGCTTTTTCTAGGAGAAATAAGGGCTTCTTTTTTGGTTTTTGGATTTCTTCCAATTCTTGCTTTTTTCTGGTGCACCAAAAAAGTGCCGAAAGATATAATCTTTAAATATTCCCCACGCGTGATGCCATGGACGAGTTCGTCTAAAATAGCTTCTAAAATAGTCCCTGCGTCCTTTAGGTTAAGGTCCAATTTTTGGAAAAAAGCTTCTTTGATCCGTACACGTGTAAGGGTTTGTTGATGAGGGGTCTGTGACATCATAATCACTTGATTGAATGCATTATTATTTTTCATGCTATATTTTTTGTAATAAAATTCCGTAAAATTAATAAATTAATTAAATCTATAGTGATAGTCAACAAAACAAATACTACGCTACAGATGTGCCAAACAAGGCCATGCGTTCATAGAGTCCTTGTTGTTCTATCAATTGCTCATGGGTTCCTTGTTCAAGAATCCCTCCTTTGCTCATGACAAAAATTTTATCTGCTTTTTCAATGGTGGAAAACCGGTGTGCAATGATCAAAACCGTTCGTTCTTGGCTTAGACGTTCTGTGGCTTGACGGATTTTTCCTTCTGAAACAGCATCTAAAGAAGAGGTAGCTTCATCCAATAAAAGGAGTGGTGCATTCCTTAAAAACGCACGCGCTAAGGCAAGACGTTGTCTTTGGCCTCCGGATAATTTAACCCCATTAGCTCCTATTCTCGCTTCGTATTGCTGGGGCAACGTTTCGATGAATTCATCGGCAAAGGCCAAATGTGCTGCTTGACGCACCTCTTCTTCTGTTGCATTCATGCCGTAACGAATGTTGTTGGCCACAGATTCATCAAACAAGACGATATCTTGACTGACAAAAGCAATATGTTTACGCAGTTCCAAGAGATTCATGGTGGCAATATCAATGCCCCCCCACAAAATTTTCCCCTGTTGAGGACGATAAAAGCGCAACAACAGATGAAACAGCGTTGTTTTACCAGAACCACTTGGCCCCACTAAAGCCAGTCTTTTGCCTCCTTCAAAAGAACATGAAACATCTTGCAATACAGAGGAGTGGGTGTCATAGCCAAATGTCACATGCTCAAAACGTATATCTCCGCGAAAGATTTGGGAAGAATGAGATACAATCATCAGAGGCAGGCGCGCTTGCTTTTCGATGGTTTCTTCTGTTTCAAGAACACTCTGAATGCGCTCAGCCGCAGCCAATCCCTCTTGCAATTGGGTGTTTAAATGAATGATGTTTTTCATGGGCCTGTAAATAAAAAGCAAGGCCGTAATAAAAGTTAAAAAAGATCCAGTGGTTTGCCTTCCTTTGATGACTTGGAGGCTAGCTTGGACCAATACCATGACGATGGCAAGGCCCCCTAAAATTTCCATAATGGGATGAATGAGAGCGCGGATGCGGCCTGTTTTCACCACATGCTGAGACATTTTTTCTAAACGCATCTCTAGAGATTCCATTTCTTGCACCTCGGTATGGGAAGCTTTAACCAAGGTGATGTTTTGAAAAATCTGCTGAAAAAACGTATGCAAAGAGGCGGTTTCAAGGGAGAGATCCCAGGAAATTTTTCGAATATTTCGACCGCATGACACCAATAAAAATAAAATTAAGGGGAACCCCCCTAAGGCAATGGAGGCAAGCTTTGCGTTCTCCCTAAAAATCACAAATAGCAAGGCCATGACCGTAACCCCTTCTTTTAAAAAGCCATTTAAAGTCTGCAGCACCGAAGCTTTAAGGGTACGCACATCATGAAGCAGCAGTGACGTGACGTGCCCCTCATGACGCGCTCGGAAAAAAGCGAGATCCAGAAACACCAAATGAGAAAAAAGCTTTTTTTGCAAGGAAATAATCATATTTTGTCCCGCAATTTCAGCGCATAAGGCAGCGCCATATTCTGAAAGACCTTTTAACACAAAGACTACTAGAACACCCACAGCAACCATTTGGAGGAGCTCTCGTCGATGTCCAATGAAAATATCATCAAAAATGGGTTTTAAGGTGGTAGAAAGGACGGCCGTTGTCAACGCTGTAATCACCATGCACGCTCCCCCTAAGATCAAAAGAGAAGCTTGAGGTGCAAGATGAGGTTGAATCAGTTTTTTCATGAGATTCCACGACGATGCACGGCTCCAACGTTTACCCCACATAGAACGAAAAAACATAACCCTTCTCAACATTTGTTTTGTTATTAATCCTATCATGGCGTTCTTTTCAGAAAAATAGCCATGCTTTTAAGGGTTCATCATCCTTTATCCCTAAAGGCCATTGATTCAAATCAATGGATCTATGCTCTATCGTCTTTTTTCATGCCGTGACGATCCTTAGAAATTTCGATATCCTAAGAAAGAATACATTATTAAATAGTCCATCGTTGGTTTATTCTCGAACGCTGTTTAGAATCTTAAAAGAAATGATCGTAGATGGCATAGGCTTATGTTTTCTAATCTTTTCTATAGGGGGGATCATCGCTTTAATGTCCTACCATCCCATGGATCCCTGTGGGAATGTTGCCATAGATGGACCTATTCAAAACTGGATGGGATCCTGGGGGGCTTTTGGGGCAGACATCCTCTTTCAATGGTTTGGAATAGGCGCGTTTGTATTTCCTTTTTTGTTTTTTTTATTGTTTATTGCCATCATTCAAAGAAAATCCATTTATCATTTGATATTAATGGCTTTTCTTGTGGCATTGGTAGGAGGGTTGATACAACCGAGTTCTTTAACGGTATATCCCAATGCTCTGGCCGTGCTGATTTTTCGAACGCTTCCGCCTTGGGTCTTTCGATGTATGTTAGGGGCCATAGGGTTAGGCGGCTTATTGTGGAAGCTTAAACCTTGGACCCTAAAACCATGGCGCAGAGAAGAGGCCCTTCTTCCTCAAAAAGAAATAAGACAGCAGCCTCAACCCGTTGCAGCAGAGAAGCCAGTCAAGATGAATGTGGTCTTGCCTTCTTTGGAATTGCTTAAAGAGCATGCCAGTCAAAAATCAGATCGTCGCAAAGAATTGCATATCGACCAACTGCAAGGGGTCCTGAATGACTTTGGCGTAAAGGGAGAAGTGCTGAGGGCAAACCCTGGACCGATTGTCACGTTGTATGAATTGGAACCCGCAGCTGGGGTGAAATCTTCCAGGATTATCGCTCTGGCTGATGATATCGCGCGATCGATGAGTGCACTTTCTGCGCGGGTTGCCGTGATTCCTGGCAAGAATCTTGTGGGCATTGAATTATCCAATATTCATCGGGAAATGGTGTTCCTAAAAGAACTGATCGCTTCTTCTGAATATGTAGAATGTCAAGGACAACTTGCCCTTGTATTGGGCAAAGATATCAGTGGAAAGCCCGTCATTGCGGATCTCAGCAAAATGCCTCACCTTTTGGTGGCCGGTACAACGGGATCAGGGAAATCTGTAGGCATTAACAGCATGATTTTATCCCTATTGTATCGACTCTCGCCGGAGCAATGCAAACTGATCATGATCGATCCTAAAATGCTGGAACTTTCTGTTTATGATGGGATTCCGCATTTATTGGCGCCTGTTATTACCGATCCCAAAAAAGCCATTATGACCTTGAAATGGGTCGTGCAAGAAATGGAAAATCGTTATCGCTTAATGTCGCAATTGGGAGTGCGTCATATTTTGGGCTACAACACGCGTGTGACAGAAGCGCGCATTCAAGAAGAGCCTATCGTGCGTCACGTTCAAGTGGGATTTGATGAACATCAACGCCCTATTTGGGAAAATCAGGTACTACAGTTAGATGCTTTGCCATTTATCGTCATCGTCGTAGACGAAATGGCAGACCTGATGTTGGTGGCAGGAAAGGAACTGGAAATCGTAGTACAACGTCTTGCCCAAATGGCACGTGCTGCAGGCATTCACTTGATCATGGCCACCCAGCGTCCTTCTGTCGATGTGATTACAGGGACCATCAAAGCCAATTTCCCCACACGCATTAGTTTTCAAGTCACCTCAAAAATTGACAGTCGCACGATTTTTAACGAACAAGGTGCTGAACATCTTTTAGGGCAGGGAGATATGCTGTATATGGCTTCGGGGGGACGATTAACCCGTGTCCATGGCCCTTTTGTCAGCGATCAAGAAATTGAAAATGTCGTCACTTTTTTGAAAAGTTTAGGAGAACCTTCTTACATCGATATGACCGTACGAGAAGAAGAGCTCAGTATGGATGACTCTGAAGAAGGAAGCGGTGAAGATTATGAGCTCTATCAAAAAGCCCTTGAGATTGTGCGTAGAGATGGAAAAATTTCCACCAGCTATTTGCAACGACAACTGCAGCTGGGGTACAACAGGGCCGCTCGTCTGGTAGAAAAAATGGAAAAAGAGGGGGTCGTATCCCCCCCCAATCATGCTGGAAAACGTGAAATTTTATAAGAACATTACGTGTTTGAGGGCAAAATTCCTTCTGGAAGGCCAGATAAATCCTCTCGCGAATAAATAACACGGTCAATTAATCCAAATTCAGCCGCTTGTTCCGGCGAAAAAAACTGATCTCGATCCGTCGCTTCTTCAATGACCGCAAGGGGTTGCCCTGTACGTAATGCCAGGATTGCATTTAATCGTGCACGCGTATCTAAAATTTCTTTGGCGTGAATTTCAATGTCACTGGCTTGACCTCGAACCCCACCTAAAGGTTGATGGATCATAATCCGCGCATTGGGCAAGCTGTATCGTTTGCCCTTTGTCCCACTGCATAACAAAAAAGCACCCATAGAAGCGGCTTGCCCCATACACACAGTGACCACTTCAGGTTTGATATAATTCATGGTGTCATAAATACTCAGACCTGCCGTAACACCCCCCCCAGGAGAGTTCACGTATAGGAAAATATCTTTGTGAGGATTCTCTGACTCTAAAAACAACAACTGGGCACAAATCAGAGAAGCCACACCATCATCGACAGGTCCTGTGAAAAAAATAATCCGCTCTTTTAAAAGACGCGAAAAAATATCAAATGCGCGTTCGCCTCGCCCGCTTTGTTCTATGACCATGGGCACCAGCATATTTGTGATCATCAATAATCTTCTTATTCTAAGGACATTTGCACCAGCATAGCGCAAGCACCCTTTATGAATCTACACCTTAGGCTATGTTCAAGAACTTCTCTCGCATTTCCTTATGGATCTTTATGGGTATTTCTGGGAAAATCAAAAGGTTGTTTTTTTACCCATAGCGCCATGTGCGATGCTTTCTTGCTTTTGGGGTTAAATCCCTCTTTTGACCTTTCACATCCAGAACTGGACCAACGATTTCAAGAGGCACAAACACAATGTCATCCGGACATGCAAATCTCTTGGCTGGCCAAACAAGGGTCACAACGCCTATCGGCACAGCTGAATCAAGCCTATCAAACTTTAAAGTGTCCCAAAATGCGTGCTGAATGTTTGATGAAAACCTTAGGTATGTGGCCTCCGGTGGCTTCTCCTGCTTTTTTAGAGAGCCTTTTAGAAGAGCCCTCATGGCCTTTAGAGGAAACCCTAGAAGAATGTTCTCGTGCTTTTAAAACGCAAAAAGAAGCATCTATCGCAATGGCCTATTGGAAGCTATGTTATGTCATGCGCACAGCTCATAAGAGCTAACTTAGCAAATGCACTAAAAAACTGCGCTAAAAGCGTTGATGCTTTTTCTCATGGTCTAAAAGCCACTGTTTGCGATCTGTTCCTGCGGCATATCCACCTAGATCTCTATTTTTATACAGCACCCGATGGCAAGGCATAAGAATAGAAAGCGGGTTCGCGCCATTGGCATTGGCCACCGCACGCACAGAGGATGGGGATCCTATGGAGATCGCAAGTGCGCTATAAGAGCACGTCATCCCAAAAGGAATGGTTTGTAAGGCTTGCCAAACGGCATGTTGGAAAGAGGTGCCAAGACAGTGAATGGGGGTTTTAAAAGATTGAAGGGTACCTTTAAAATAATGCGCCAGCTCTTCTTCAAGCAACGCAAAAATCTTGGATTCCCTTGCTTGGATGATTGGGACCTGCTGCACAAAACGTATCATGGTGGGCGTGTGTTTCTGGCCCTCTCGAAACCTCAAACCATAGAGCGATTCTGCATCGGCCACAGCGATCATAGGGCCCAAAGGACTTTTTAGTTCAAGGGCCTTCCACGCTGCTGTGATGGTTTTTCTTTTATTTTCAGAGTCTAACATGGATTAACATTGTTTCTTCTTATTGGAACAGTTTGAATCCACCGTGACTAAATAAATAGGGCCTTGATCATCAGAAAGCCAACAACAAAAACTGGGACGCAAAGCCAGCCATGTTCTTTTTACCGAATTTTATGCAGCCAACGATACTTTTTCCCAAAAGAGGCTTAGGGCTATAGGGTACAGTAATTTGTGCCGAGGCTTGAAGGATGCCAATCTCAGGACCAAATAGCCCACACCTTGTAAGCAAACTCATTGGTTCGCGGAAAAGGCTTAACCTTGAAAAGGGTGACTGAACGCCATTCTACAGGCTTCAATGCTTCGAAACCCATGCATGATATTTTCATGTTTTAAATCTTATTTTGGTAAAATGAATTTTTTTCAAGAGATACAAGGCGTTTTTTCTTTTCCATCGTTTTGTATCTCTTGATGATTCCATGCTTATTTTTATAGAAACGTTAAAAACAATAATGCAGCAAGGTTTGCAATCTTAATCAACGGATTAATGGCAGGTCCTGCTGTATCTTTATAAGGGTCTCCCACTGTATCCCCTGTCACTGCAGCATGATAGGCTGGCGATCCTTTTCCACCGTGATGACCTTCTTCAATATATTTTTTGGCATTATCCCAAGCACCGCCCCCTGAGGTCATGGAAACAGCCAAGAAAAATCCTGTCACAATCAATCCCAAAAGAGCACCCCCTAAAATGGTAAGCGTACTTTGAATGCGATAGGCTGCAAAATAGGTGGAAATGGTTGCTGCCCCTTGGACAAATCCCCAAATGCCTATGGGCAGTAATAAGGGCAGTAAGGATGGTAAAATCATGGCTCGCAAAGAGGCTTGGGTTAAAATATCCACAGCTTTTTCATAATCTGGCTTGGCTGTCCCTTCCATAATGCCTTTAATTTCACTGAATTGACGTCGAACCTCTATGACAATAGAGGCCCCAGCGCGTCCCACCGCCTTCATACTCATGGCAGAAAAAAGGTAGGGAATAGAACCTCCAACTAATAATCCAATGATAATCATGGGATTTTCTAAATCAAAAGAAAACTGTAAATTAGGAAAATACTGCCGCACTTCTTGTGTATAGGCAGAAAAAAGCACCAAAGCTGCCAACGCTGCTGACCCAATGGCATATCCTTTGGTTACAGCTTTTGTCGTATTTCCAACAGCATCCAATTGATCCGTTACATGACGTACCGAAGCAGGGAGCCCTGCCATCTCAGCAATCCCCCCTGCATTGTCTGTCACAGGACCATAAGCATCAATAGAAAGAATAATACCCGTCAAAGATAACATGGTGGTGGCTGCCAAGGAGATTCCAAACAATCCCCCACAAAGATAGGCCGAAGTAATGGCCCCTGCAATCAAAAGTGCGGGTAAAAAACACGATTCAAGAGATACAGCCAATCCTTGAATAAGGTTTGTCCCTGCCCCCGTGACCGAGGCTTTTGCAATGCTTTGCACAGGCGCATAGCGTGATGCCGTATAGTACTCTGTAATCCACACCAACCCCCCTGTCGTCACCAATCCAACGCAGGCACAAAGAGCTAATTTAACCCATTCTTGCTCTATCCCAAATCCCCCGACAGCGCCCCCCACCCAATAGTAAGTCATGATAACAATGCCCACTGCAGACAACACCACCGAAGCAATCAACCCACGGTATAGCGCCCCCATGACAGAACCTTTGAGTTTGACAAAAGAAGTTCCAATCAAACATCCCAACATACACACAGCATTTAAGGCAAAAGGATACAACAGCATGGTGGATAACTTGCCATCACCCTTGTATTGAAAAAAGGCCATCTGAAGCGAAGCCACCAAGGTGACCACATAGGTTTCAAACAAATCTGCCCCGGTTCCTGCGCAATCCCCTACATTATCGCCCACATTGTCTGCAATGACGGCTGGATTCCTAGGATCATCTTCTGGTATGCCTGCTTCAATTTTCCCCACCAGATCTGCCCCTACATCCGCTCCTTTCGTGAAAATGCCCCCGCCTAAACGCGCAAACAAGGAAATCAAAGACCCTCCAAACCCCAGGGCCACCAGTCCTTCCATAATCTTTCCCCAAGGCAATCCCATGGCCATCAAAGCAATGGTATACCCCGTGACACTCAAAAGCCCAACCCCTGCCACAAGGAATCCCGTTACAGCACCAGAACGAAAGGCTACTTTAAGTGCCACGGCCAATCCCCCTCGTGCAGCTTCGGCCGTACGCACATTGGCGCGCACAGAAATGGCCATACCGGCATACCCACACAAGCCAGAAAGAATGGCCCCCACTAAAAATCCCACGGTAATAATGGAAGAAAACCCCCACCAAAAAAAAACCGCGACCAAAAGCCCTACGACAAAAATACTGCGGTATTGTCGAGAAAGATACGCATGCGCTCCTTCTTGAATGGCCGCCGCAATTTCTTGCATCCGATGATTCCCCTGAGGTAACTTTAGGATGCAACGTGCCTGAAAAAAGCCATACCCTAACGCACATAGCGCACTGGCAAGAACCCCACCCCATATCATTGATTCTATCGGCATTCAACCCATCTTTATGCATATTAACAACCTCATATTACACCAGAAATCAAGATTTCTCACAAGATTTCTTCTGATGTTTCTTGGATTCCAAAATCATTCTTGTTCGATTTTTTTATTTACTGTTTTTAAATATTTTTAACTGTATTATTTTGAAGTAGAATAAAAAATAAGATTGTTATGACAAAATTTTTCACTTCATCTATTGCAATGAGTCTATTGGGGCTGTTTCTTGTGGGCGGAACCTCGAGCTTGGCCTCAGATCAAGAAAACAAAGGGATTCAAGGGTATTATTTTCCCTCTGAAACATCTGGAAGCAATGTAAAGGAAAAAGCTCTTTTTTTCTTAATCAATGCCATACAAAATCTAGAAAATCAAATCAGGACGACTCCTCGTTCTAAAGAAGAAATCTTGCAAACGCTAACAGAAAAATTGGCAAATTTATTAAAAGAATTGGAAGACAGAAAAACGCAAATTTAAATGGTTTTTTGTAACAAGACAGGGCTATGCTTTTTGCTTTGCCCTTTCTTTTAGTAGTGACGATGGTGCGTTTTCCAGTCAGATCAGGCTTAAAGTGCCCTATTCCCCTTATGCCTTTCGTTGCGTTTTAAACAGAAAAGCTTAAACTCAATGAGATATCTCCTTTATAAAGAGTTGGATGAAACCCCATCAACCGACTTTTATTCCTGCAAAAAAAACAACTTATATCTCAGTTTTTTATTGGGTACTTGCTTCTCTTTTTTATATCTATGAAATGGTGTTGCGTGCTTCCACAGGGATCTTTGCCCATGATTTACGTGAAGCTTTTTGTTTGAATGCAGAACAGCTGGGTTTTTTTTCCTCTTTATACTATTGGGCTTATACCCCGCTTCAAATTCCTTGTGGATTAATTTTGGATCGGTTTGGTGCGCGCCGCATTCTCACCTTATCTTGTTTCGTCTGCGCATTTGGTGCGTTGGTTTTGGGTTACACCCATTCTTTGATTGTAGCAAGTGTCATGAGGTGGAGCATTGGGGCAGGTTCAGCCTGTTCTTTTATTGGATGTCTAGCGTTAATAGCCGGATGGTTTGACCCTAAGCACTTTGCCTTTATGACTGGCATGACCTCTTTAATGGGATGCATCGGTGGGATGATAGCGGGAAAACCATTGGCTTGGCTGAGTGAAGCCTTTGGATGGAGAGCTTCCTTAAGTCTATTAGGCGTGATGGGGATGGTTCTTTCTGTGGTCATTTGGATGACAATACGGGACGCTCAAGCGCGTTCTGATACACCACGTTCCCCGCAGCAAGATCCTTTCGTGACGTCGCTTCTCATGATTCTTAGAGAAAAACAAGTATGGCTGTCAGGGATCATTGCTGGATTGCTCTATCTTCCTGTTTCAGCTTTTGCTGAGTTATGGGCTGTTCCTTTTTTACAAGCAACTTATGGTATAGACAGAGGCCAAGCAGCGTATGTTCCCATGGCCCTTTATTGTGGTATGGGCATAGGAAGCCCCATGATGGCAGTCATAGCGGCACAACTGAACAGCTATAAACAAACCCTGCAATGGGGCACCATCGTGTCAGGTCTTTTGTTTTTAGGCATCGTTTTTGCACCTTATATTCCCTTTTTTGGCATGATCGTTCTCTCTGGCGTGTTGGGTATGGTACTGGGATCTCAGGTCCTCACTTTTTCTGTTTCAAAAGAAAGCATGCCTCATGCCATGGGAGGCGCTACGGCTGGCATGACCAATGGCATTTGTATGTTTTTTGCTCTTCTTTTTCAACCTCTTTTAGGCATGCTATTGGATCATCAATGGATCATACAGGCTGGAAAAGATGTGAATGGGGTTCGTGAGTACACGGCAGAAATGTATCGTTATGCCATGTTTTCTTTTCCTCTGTGTTTTATCCTTAGTTTTATTTTGCTGAAATGTCTCCGAGAATCTTATTCACACAGAAAACATCTTAAATAAAAAAGCAGGTATAATAGGATACCAAACGTAGCAGATCTTCTTCCATGAACAATCCCACTCTCAATCGTCCTCTCGCTTGGAAAGACGCTAAATTTTACGATAAAGATGACCTTGATCAAGAAATCCGGCGTGTTTTTGATATCTGCAATGGATGCCGTCGTTGCTTTAATTTATGTGGGCTCTTTCCAAAGCTTTTTGACCGCATGGATAGTCCTGAAATCGATGGAGATGTGGAAAAATTGACCTCAGAGCACATTGCGGAAATCATTCCATCCTGCACCTTGTGCGATATGTGCTTTATGGTCAAATGTCCTTATGTGCCTCCGCATCCTTGGAATGTGGATTTTCCTCGATTAATGTTGCGATACCGTGCGGTTCAGAAAAAATCTTCTTTTCAAGCTTGGGTTTCCAAGCGTCTTGCCCACATTGATACCTATGCTCCCTTGGCCAGCGCTTGTGCCCCTGTCACCAACGCGGTTTTGGGCTGTGGGTGTGCCCGTAAAGCCATAGAACCCTTGACCCATATAGATCGACGCGCACAGCTTCCCCGATTTCGAAGTAGAAAAAACAGAACTATCCCGTTGCCTAACCCAGAGGGCAAAGCATTTGGTAAAACCGTATGTCTTTATACAACCTGTGCCATGACCTATTATGTTTCTAGGATGGTAGAGGCCACGCTACGTCTTTTAGCCCATTGGGGCTTGACCGTGCGTATGCGCTATCCAGGCTGTTGTGGCATGCCCCTATGGGAGCAAGGAGCGTTAAAGGCCACAGCCAAGCAAGCTAAAAAAATAGCAAAAACCTTTCGAGAAGAAGATGTCGTCATTCCCCTTACCCCTTCGTGCACCTTGATGTTGCAATCTGAATGGCCTGCGCTATGTCCCGATAATCCGGATGTTTTAAGCTTGGCAAAAAAAACAAAAGATTTGTCTGAATTTATTGCTTCTATCATGCAAGAATATGCGTTACTATCGGAAGCTAAAACACCCTTTCCAGAAGGAATAGCGCTGCACATGGCCTGTCACGTCCGAGCACAAAACAAGGGGAATCCATCCCATATCTTGCTGCGTCAACTGCCTGAAACGCCCGTTCGTTTGGTGGAGCGTTGTTCCGGCCATGGGGGCATGTGGGGCTATAAAAAAGAACATTTTCAAGAAGCTCTAGATGTGGGAAAACCCGTCATCAAGCAAAGCGAGAGTATGGGGATTGTGGCCACCGAATGCCCTCTGGCCCATGAACATCTGGTGCAATCTTTAAAGCTTGCCAAACATCCCGCACGTGTCATGCATCCCATTGAACTATTGGCTGAAAGTATTTTAGGTCATTCCCCATCTTCAGAAACTTTACCCCACCCAAACAAGGAAACGCTATGATAAAAGAGTTATGCGCATTATATGGAAAAAAGGGCCCTTTAGGATTAGATGACCTTTGGGATAATGCATCTTTTTGTGCCCAACGTCCTAAGATTCTGCAAGAGATTCTTGCCATGAAAAAACTGCGACGTGTTTTTTTGGGAGATCATTTTACCTTCCTTTTTGAACATCGCCTGCTTTTATGGTGGCAAACACAAGAAATGCTCCGTACAGAAAAAGGCGGAACAGAGCAAGCTCTTGAAGAACTGGAGGCCTACAATCCCCTTATGCCAGATCTGGATGGAACCCCTTCTTTCAGCCTAACCCTTATGATCGAATTTAAAGATGAAATAGAACGCAAACGACACCTTCATGCATTAATCGGCATAGAACACACGGTATCCCTTGGGTTTCAATCTATACAGGGTGAGATCCGTGCTTGGGCGCACCCCATTCTCTTCCCTCAAATCTATCAATCCAATGAAGAAAAAACCTGTAGCGTTCATTTTTTATCCATTCCCATGCCTGAAAAAGAGGCTTTTTTAGCATCAGAATCTCCTCCCGTGCTTTGTGTATCCCACCCTCATTGTTCGGTAGAAGCGCCTCTTTCTGAAGCTCTTTTTCAATCCCTAAAGCAGGAGATGCCATGAAAAAGTCTTTGGCTGTCATAGGGGGTGGGCAATGGGGTAAAAACATTATCCGTAATCTTTCGGAATTAGGCTTATTGGGGGCGATTTGCGATCCAAACGGTCAAGCTTTGGCCCAAATGTATGACGTCCCTTTATTAGAGCTGGAAGTTCTTCTCCAAGATCCCACCCTTGAAGGTGTCGCCATTGCTGTCCCTGCTGAAATGCATTTTGCACTGGCTCAAGGCGCTCTTTTGGCAGGCAAGCATGTTTTTGTGGAAAAACCAGTGACTTTAAAATCCTCTGAAACAGAGACGCTTTGGGCATTGGCCACTTCTCAGAACCTTATCTTTATGGGAGGGCATCTTTTACGCTATCATCCTGCGTATCTTACCTTGGAATCTTGGATCCTAGAAGGAAAATTGGGCGACCTATTAAGTCTGGAAACCGTTCGCAATAACTTTGGGCGGGTTTGCCCTGGCGAAAAAAATGTGTTTTGGAGCCTAGCATCCCATGATATTTCTGTGATTTTAGGGCTGATGCAAGCCGTTCCAACTGACCTTTGGGCTCAAGCCAATGCAGTGTATACGTCTGCTGATCAAGGTGTTGCCATGCTTGCCTTTCCCAGTGGCGTGCAAGCACGCCTTTCAGCGTCTTGGATTTCTCCTTATAAAGAACAAAAATGTATCGTCATAGGCACCCTAGGGACCTTAGTATTGGAAGAAACCCACCACGATACCTTACGGATGTTTCCACACATCCTGACGGAAACGCGCATTCAAAAAGGCATTCCTTTTTCAGTTCCTTTCCCCCAAGAAGAACCCTTAAAAGCAGAATGTTTGCACTTTTGGAATTGCATTGTAACGGGAAGTAATCCAAAAACCCACGGTGGAGAAATTTTAGGGGTTTTACGCGTGCTAGAGCGCATAGATGCTTGTTTAGAGACTCCTTTGCCTAAATATAAGCTTCCCATGCGATGGGAGTATTAAAAAATAGGGTGTCCCTCTTTACACTTTGCGGGACTTCATGATGGAATGGATTTAGGTTTTCTCCATTTTTCATAAGGAAATCCCCCTTGCATCCCTCTCCTGAAACCTTTTCGCTTTGGTCTCTCTTTCTGCAAGCCGACTGGATCGTTAAGGGCGTTATCATCATGCTTATCTTAGCGTCCATTGGAGCGTGGAGCATTACCTTTTCTAAATGGTTTCAACTGCTTAAGTTAAATCGCGAAGCCAACAGCACGTTAGAGTATTTTACAGAATCTGCTTTAGATCAGCGTGAAGGCCGCATCTCAGACCAACGTCCTTTTGCCCAGCTTAAGGCCATCACCGTTCAAGAATGGAAGCGTATCCGAGACTGTCCTATAGATCAAAAAGGTTTTGCCCTTCAACGTCTCGAACAGCTGCTCATGATTCGTGTGGACCAACAACGTTCTGCGTTGTTGACGCATCTAAACATTCTGGCCTCCATTGGGTCTATGTCTCCCTTCGTGGGATTATTTGGGACCGTATGGGGCATCATGAATAGTTTTCAATGCATTGCCACGGCAAAATCAGCCAGCCTTGCCATTGTCGCACCAGGACTGGCGGAAGCCCTTTTTGCCACGGCCATTGGCCTTATGGTGGCTATTCCTGCTGTTATTTCTTACAGTCGCATTGTTACTTCTATTCAGGGATACAGTGGACGCATGGAAAATTTTGCGCAAGAATTGCTGGCCATGTGCATGAAATAAATCACTCTGAGAATACCATGAGACGTCGTCGCCCTTTTGAAATTCCCATACGTTCAGATATTAACGTAACGCCTTTTGTGGATGTCTTGTTGGTGTTACTGGTGATCTTTATGGCCACGGCGCCCTTGGTGAATACAGGGGTTTCTATAGATCTGCCACAAGGGAAAGGCTCTGAAACCTTAGCGCCTAGTCAACCCTTAACTCTTGCCTTAACCAAAGAGGGCGATCTTTTTCTGCGTGAGAAAAAGATTTTGGGATCAGAGTTGGTTGTAACTTTAAAGGGGCTGCCACCTGCTACCACCGAGCGCATTTATTTGCGTGCCGATCGAACGCTGCCCTATGAAAAAGTTATGGCCCTGATGACCTTATTGGCTTCGGCTGGATTTTCGAAAATCATCTTAATTACCGAGTCTTCTTTGTGATCCGCCCCCTTCTTTTTAGGCAAAAATGATGCGTTTTTTAGGGTTTTTTCTTTCTCTGTTGCTTCATGGTGGCATCCTTGTCCTCTCTCTGTTAGGAGGTTTCTACCGTAGTTCCAAGCCCCTTTCTTTGGAAGAAACCATGCCTTGCACGGTTCCTCTGGAAGTCACGGCCATCAGTGAAAAATCTATGGCTCCTATTTCTCAACCCAAAGCCCTTAAACCTAAAGCCAAAGCGATTTTAGAAGATGTCCTTCCAGAAAAAAAACCAGAACCTGAAACCACCGAGAAAAAACCAGAACCCAAAAAAGAACCCGAGCTCCCAAAAGAGGAATTAAAGCGTAAGGAATCGGAACCAAAACCCCAAGAACCACAACCTAAGGAAAAAGAGACTCCAACCCCTGATCGTTTAGAGGACTCTCTGGAGTCTTTGATCCCCTCTTTAAAATCAATGGATACTCCAGTTAAAGAAAAACCAAAGAAAAAAATCAAATCAGAGAAATCTTTTTCAAAACCTTCCAAGAAGCCAGAGAATCGTTCTAAAGCTAGGTCATCACAACAAAAACAAGAAGATTTTTTAGATGTTTTACAAGACGTAGATCAATCACAAAGCGATGGTCCTTCTGCTCAGACCCCCATTACGGATCCTCGTTCTACTTCGCGTATTGGCGCAGAACAGATTGGAGATCACCTTTCTATGAGCGTGGTAGATCGGGTCAAACGTATGTTAGAACAAGCCTGGCGTGTGCCCATGCGTGCCCATTCAGATGGAGACCTCATTGTGGTGGTCCGCATTGCCATGAATCCTGATGGAACCGTTCAGCATGCCAAAGTCCTTCACGCTGAAGGAACGCCTCAGCACCCTGCCTATACCATTGCCGTAGAAAGCGCTTTACGGGCGGTTCAAAGCTTTAATAATACCCCACTTCCCTTTCCTAAAGACCAATTTAATCAGTGGAAAACCTTTGATTTTCGCTTTATCCGTGGAAAACAATAAACTGCGATCAAGCGCTTAACCCAGAAGATGGTTTCCTTCAAGAGACGCACTTTAACCTTAGCATTCAGGCATTCTGGGCCCTAATTGGATTCTATCCTCTAACACATGGGCCACAAAAGGAGCGCGAAAGGCCACTAAGATTGTATCCTTAGACGATACCTCTTGAATTTCTAAAATGTCTCCTGCACCAAAATTATGAACGTTTAAAACATGCCCTTCTAAATCGCCTTCATGCCCATAAACTGGGCGATCCAATAGCTCGGCATAATAGAATTCCTCCGCTGCCAATTTGGGCAATTGTGAAGGACACACCCACAAGCATTGTCCCACTAAGGCTTCGGCTTCTTCCCGAGTCTTTCCAAGAGGCACAATAAAAACATCAGGACGTTTCGTTTTTTTAAAGGGAGGCAAAACAGCAATCTGCACGTCTCCTAATACAATGGGATGAAAGGTAAAAAGATCTTGCGTCTGTGACGTAAAACTTTGAAGCTTTACTTCTCCTCGAAGGCCATGAGCAGCCAAAATCCGTCCAACTTTTATTTTTGAAGCTAACATGGGTTGTTTCACGACGTTTTGCCCTATCCTAAGAGCATAGCGAAAAGATAGATAAAAATCTTCACTTTTCTTTTTCTAAATCAGAACAATAAGAATGATTGCAAAACAAGTGTCAGAAAACAATATAATTATATTATAAAATGAATTTTTTACATTATGTCAAAATATCATGAAAGACTTTTGCTGTTACTTCAAAAAGAACTTAAAGCACGCAAAGCAGAAACAGAACAATATTGTTGGGACACAAAGGCCAGAGCTTCCCAAAAAATACCAGAGGGCGATTGGAAAATTTGGTTGATCCTGGCCGGTCGTGGCTTTGGAAAAACACGTACAGGTGCAGAAACGGTTCGCACATGGGCCACCGGGGGGATCGCACGCAGAATTTGTTTGATAGGACACCATATGGATGATGTGCGTCGTGTCATGGTTGAAGGGGAAAGTGGCATTCTATCTATTTCTCATCCTCAAGAAGGTGTGCGCTATGAACCCTCTAAACGCACGCTAATCTGGCCAAACGGTGCCATGGCATTGACCTATAGCGGTGAATCCCCTCGGCAACTAAGAGGACCACAATTTGATGCCGCTTGGGTGGATGAGCTGGCTAAATTTTCCCATGCACAAGAAACGTGGGACCAGCTGATGCTGTGCCTACGTTTAGGATCATTCCCAAGGGTCATTGTCACCACTACACCGAAACCTCATCCTCTTTTAACCCATTTATTAAAGCGTTCTGATGTGGTGGTGACCCGAGGGAATAGCTTTGAAAATCAAGATAATCTCCCTGATAGCTATCTGGAAGAATTGAAAAAAACTTATCTTGGCACACGCCTAGGCGCGCAAGAAGTCGAAGGCATGATCTTAGAACATGGGCAAAATGCTTTATGGAATCTTAAGATGTTGCAGCATCAAAAGGATATTCCGCCTTTAAAGCGCATTGTCGTGGCCATTGATCCTGCTGTCACCCATAAAGAAAAAAGCAACGAAACGGGCATTATCGTTGCAGGATGTGATGAGCAAGGAAAGGGCTATATTTTAGAAGATCTAAGCGGCGTTTTTTCCCCCATAGAATGGGTAGAACGCGCTGTAGAGGCTTATCACCACTTTAAAGCAGATCGCATCATTGCTGAAGTCAATAACGGAGGAGATTTGGTGGAACATCTTTTGCATACCCGTTTCCCGATGGTACCCTATCGTGCTGTCTATGCCACCCGAGGCAAAATGATGCGTGCAGAGCCTATTGCAGCTCTGTATGAACAAGGTCGAATCATCCATCAAAAGTGCTTTTCAGCGTTAGAAGAACAACTCTTAAGCGCGTCTCATCGCACCTCACCCGACCGTTTAGATGCTTTGGTTTGGGCGTTGACCGAGCTCTTTTTTACTTCTTCCCCGTGTTTGAAAATTTCAATGTTATAAAAAACAAGGGAAAACAGTTTTTTATATTCTTCTTTTTTTATGATATAATGAATCAACATTTGTTGAAAAAATATACTTTCCGTGGAAACGAGTTTAAAAAAAATCCTAAAAGGATATGATAACTTTCGCAAAAAATATGCATGTGGGGATCAATCCGTCATGCAGCATCTTTCAGAAAAAGGACAACATCCTAAAATCATGGTGGTGGCATGCTGTGATTCGCGGGTTGATCCTGGGCTTATCTTGCAGTGTGATCCTGGAGATTTATTTGTCGTGCGCAATGTTGCCAATATTGTGCCGCCCTATGAACATGATGGCAGCCATCACGGTACAAGTGCTGCCTTAGAATTTGGGATACGCGTTTTAAAAGTGAAGCACCTTATTTTGTTAGGGCACAGTCAATGTGGAGGCATTCAGGCGCTCTTAGAACAGACCCCTCCTCCTGAAAACGACTTTATTTCAGATTGGGTCTCGTTGATTAAACAAAATGGAATACAAGATTTAGAGCAATACGCCAAACGTGCATTGATGCAATCTTATCAGCATTGTTTAAGCTTTCCATGGATTAAGTCTGCAGTGGATGCAAAAGAGCTTGCATTGCACGAGTGGTTTTTTGACATCAAAACAGGCCAAATTTTTACAGCAGATCCACAAGAAAATGCCTATTATCCTCTTGATGCGTATGCTTCCCCTTGTGACCATACCCTCTAGGGCATGTTTATATGCTTCAAGAACCTGGTGATTCCGCGCAAAGGAAAGGTATAGCTTGCAAAAGGGTTTTCAGCAGGTCCAGGACTTATAGGGAAGCATCAAAACCATCATGTAGAGAAAACCCATGGGGTTAAGGGTACTTCAATAAGATAAAGGACGGATGAATCGTCCTTGCAAACCATAGAGTGGGGGAGTATCCCTCTGCTTTGGGACAACCCTTTTGAAGACTGGAGAAGGATTTGACAATCCTTCTCTGCTCAGCTGAAAATTTCTTTGGTATGTCTTAATTCAATAGAAACTTGCCAGACTGGCCCCGTGACTTTGCTAATGGCTTTTAAGATGAATGGCTTATTTTTCTGTCACCACTTTTTCAATCTTGGTTTTTGCATGCTGTAATTTATCTGCGCAGTGCTGCTTTAAAAGCATGCCACGTTCATAAGCCACCACAGCCTGATCTAGCGTGAATTTCCCCTCTTCAAATTGCTTGACAATCGCTTCCAGCTCTTTTAAAGCTTCTTCAAAGCTTTTTTCTTTTAGCTCTTCCATATCATCTTTTCCTTCATTGTCTGCAATTAAAACAATTTTAAGAAGATTTTTTCTGCTTTGTCAAAGCTTTTTGTCTTATAAATTCTAGCGCTTTAAGCACCTCTTCTTCAGAAAGAATTTCAGAAAGAACAATGCCTTTGGGGTAAGATTGATGGATGAGGAGATTAAATGGAATGCCCCCACGACCATATTTTCTTAGAAAAAGGGTAATTTCATCCGAAGCTTTGCTATAATCTGCACGCATGCATATCACATCTGGTTTGCTCAATTGTTCTTGCAATGCTTTTGTCCATAAAACGCGTTTGTTGGTCATGCACAAGAGGCATCCCATTCCCGTTACATCCACAAAAACGGTTCGTCCTGCCTTGAGGGTTTCTTCTAGACGCTTAGGGCTCCAACGAATCCACTTAATATTGCCATCCACCATAGAGACGCCTTCTCCTTGTGTCCCTATGGTGGGCAAAAACACCAAGCAAGCAGCCATACTGATGGGAACGCCATAAAACAGTCCAAAGAGCATCAAACGAGAACGTTGCATGATCCAAGGCCAATAACGCAGCCAAGGAATCAAGGCCCACAGACCTAAAATACCCCAAGCTAGTTTTTGGAGCGTTGGGGAAAGAAAAGGGCGCATGGGGAATCCAATCAGCCAAGCGGCAGAAAAAAACAACAACCATCCTAATCCTATTTCTAAACGTCCCATCCATGCCCCAGGTTTAGGAAGGAATCGCCCAATGGGGATGATGGTTCCCAATAAGTAAGGAAGGGCAAGCCCTACCGCAATAAGGGTAAAAAACGCAAAAATCTCAAAAGAGCTACCTGTCAATGCAAAGCCTACTGCAGGGCCCAATAAAGGTGCAGAACAAGGGGTTGCTAAAAAAACAGATAAAATCCCAGACACAAAAGATTTGGCTTCTATGCCTCTAAGAGCACCAGGCACGCGGGACGCCCACTGAGGAGCTGGCAGATGAAAGACGCCCCAGAGGCTGTAGGCGCTGGCCACCATCACAGAGGCCATGCCTGCACAAAAGTATGGATTTTGCAATTGCATCCCCCACCCCATTTGTTTGTGCCAAAAATATTTCATGGCAACGATGAAACTGGCTAAGACCCAAAGCCCCACTAAAATGCCACATGAGGTAAAAAGACAAACACGACGCAACTGACTGGGGGCACTTTGGCTTATCCCTCTTAATTTTAATCCAAGAATAGGCAAAACACAGGGCATTCCGTTTAAAATCAATCCTCCTAATAATGCAAAAAGGGCCATTTTCATCCAAGAAGAAGCATTTTCCAGGGGAATAGAAAGAGGGAGACTTAAATCCATTTTGATGGGAACACACAATGTAGAGCAAGCCAAAGCCTCCAGCGCAATCCGCACCGTTCCAGAACCACGGTTCAGCAAAAACATATCCAGCATCACCGTAACTTGTTCATAGTACACATGGGCAACGTGCTCATCATTTTTCCAGAATGTTGCCTCTGGCCAATCTGCTGAAAACGTTGCAATGTTGCTGGAACGCTCCCAAGCCATTACTGGGGCTCGTTTTAACGTATCTGTTTCATGGGCAGGACCATACAATTTCCACCCTTTTCTGATTTTCAAAGTCAAAGGCACACGTACGTGCGTCAAAGAATCCCATATTGGTCGTCCCCAAATGGCATGAACAGGTGCATCTCTCGATGCCTCTATGCCCGAACACAAAACCATGCAAAAACACGCAACACGCATGATGCAAGATAAAAAATGTTTCTTTGGGATTTGTCCTTGACTAGTTAAAGACGAAAACAGATGCAAGATGACCGATTTTGCCCGGATCCCTTCAGAAAAAATTATTCGAAAAAATGAAAAAACAGGACAAAAATAATACATCTTTAAAGCCTTAAAAAAGCACTCTTATCAGGGTACTAGAGTCATACTTAATCTGTCGAGATCTCTAGAAAATCTAGTTTTTTTCAATCAAAATTAATTTTCCATCAAAATGCCTATTGCATTTTTTCCTTAAATCACGTAGAAACAGGGAGAAGTCATTATTACGTAGGGGATATTAATATGTCGATTAGTTCATTAAGCATTTTACCTAGTCTCTTGGGATTCTATGGGGGATTTGGTATTGGTGTGGATTGGAATTGCAATAAGGGAGAAATGCTGAACAGTTGGGCTCCTGGGAAGCTTGACAAAATTAATCTCACTAATGCATCTGGAAAATTAGCGCTTCCAATTAATGGATCGTTTGATCTGGGTCGTATGAGTAAGAAGGGGCCAAGTAAGAAAACCTATAGCGCAAATCGTTTTGGGTTTGTTGGAGATTTACGTTTGGGGTATATGGGCTGTGTTAGCGATAAGATGTTCTTTGGTTTTGAAATGAGAGCGTTTCTTACACCTGGAAAATCGAAAAAAACAACCAATATCTCTGAACCTTATGCCTGGAATCTTAATGCCGGGACTGTTGCTGGGAAGAACGATAAGGTTGACCAAGATTATCTCGTCAGCGCGTTCAAGCAAAAAAACATTGTAAAAATGTACTCTCGGGTCACTGTAGAGAATAAAGCCATTTTTTCTTTCTTGTTTGATGCTGGTTTTGTTGTCAATCCATCCAATCCATGGATTGTTCATTTAAAAATTGGACCTTCCTTTGCATTGAGGTCAGAACGTAAAACGGGTGATGCTTATGCATACACTAATATTATAGCCTCTGCGCAAGCAAAATCCGTAACGATACCAAAATTACGCATTATCAGTTCAGCAGATAATACAGCTTACCCTGATAACGCCATAACGATTCCAGTAGCTCAAGGCAAGGTGTTAATTCCCTCTGGGATGACTGGTGTAGATGTAACGGGAGGAGCAGCGGCCCCTCTTACGACCGCTCTTGTCTGCCCTGTTGTTAGCGGGCCTACCGTGACGCTATCAGCTAACTCTTTGAAGGGTGATAATCCTGCCTATTCTTTACCCAGTACATTTAATCAAGTTATTTCTGGAGGCGCAGTTTATTCTGTTCTAACACCTGTTGTCAATAACACTATAACCTATCCTACAGAAAGTTTGGTGACTAATAATGCAACGTTTTCTGCTACAGCACCAAACTTACTCGTTCCAAATACTACCAATGGTTCTCTAATTGTCCCAGCCAATGCTGAAGGCACTTTTACCATTAAAAAAGGCGCTCTAGCCAGTTCCATTCCAGCTACAGCTCCAGCCGCTGGCTTTGTCAGCTTTCCTGACAAAGATACAACTTTGGCTCCGGAAATAAAGGAATATATTCAAATTCCAGTAAACGCATTGGGCGCGGACACTCCTACCTCTGCTACTTTCTTGCCCGTTGATTACGGAAATGCAGAAACATTAGCTTATTCCAATAAGACTAAGTTAAATGTAACTTCAAAAAGAAACAATAAAACAATCGGATGTTTGACCATTGGGTTGGGCATTGAGGTTCCTTTGAAATGCAACTTATCTTGGACTGGTGAAGTGCTCTCTACGTTTGGATCAAAGTTTACAAATGTTTCAGCGCTTTTAGGGCTTAAGTATACGTTTGCATCTTCTAGAGGAAGATAAAAAAAATAGATCAACTTCTTTTCTTTGTTTTTTTAAATAAAGAGGGGAAGTTGGTTTTTTCCATGAAGTATGATTATTCTATCTAAGCTTTATTCCAATCATTATCATCGCTTTATTCTTGCACTTTTTAAATAGATTTTTTTTAATTAATTTTTAAAACATTGAATTAAAAAGCACCAAATAAAGCGATATTAAATTTAATACATTTCATTTTTATTTTTTTATCCATTATAGGATCATCAAAATTTAAAAGTTTTTTTGTTTTACTATTGATCCCATTTTTTTATTATAATAAATTAATTTGACATATGATGGAGTCAAATGAGCGCTAAAATGCTTCATGTATTGCATAATCCATTGTTGTATATTGGCCTAAAATTGCTCTATGGGATTTAAGCCTGGAGATCATGATGGCAGTAAGAAACCTTGATCAACAGATGCAGCGCTTCTTTAATCTTTTGGGAGGCTTGAAATCTGGCATGATTCATCACACCAGATTGTGCAAGGTTTATCTCTTTTAATAAAAATTCAACCCATTGATTTAAAGTTTTTGCATTATAAGTTCCATTAATTAGCATAGGGCTATTGATTTTTGGTTCAGGTATCCCAAGGATATGAGTTCTTGCTAGATGGTTTTAACTTTTTTTGCTCCACCTTCAACCATATTAATGCTGCTTTCATCACACTGTAAAAGGCTTTTTTATAAATTTCTAGGTTTTATTTCCCTTTGATTGGAGTGTTTTACATAGGAACACTCTTTTTTATAGCTAAAACGCAATGTTCTGAGCTCATAAAAAGCAGCTGGACTCTATATATGAAAAAATCTAGCTATATGGGTAGCTATAAAATTTTAGGCAATATAGATTTGGAACTCTTCTTGGATTAGCTTAGACTTTTCCCCCAAATTTTGTAAACCCAATATGACTTTTTTGTATATTTCAGACTCCATCTATTCAGCGTTTTTTTGTTTGCGTTGAATATTTGAGTGACTAGTGTTTATGGAATCCATTCTATGGCTTTTTTACCCAGATCTATAGGATATACTGGCGTTTTTTGGCTTTCATTTTTTTCTTTAAATGATTCATTTATCGGCTCTTTTAATTTAATTTACTATATTTTTTGCTATAGCCACGCTTGGCCTGAAAAGATCTTTTATTCTTTTCTTCGGTATATCTTTATCGTATTTATATGGGGTTTCTGGATTATCTATCTTATCAATACATTCCAAGCTAGGGTGTTTCAATTTAATGCGTGACAGGCCCTATGTGGATAGATTTTGGCCTATTCTAAAAAGGTTTTTCTGGTGCGCAGTTTGGTCTACGTGCTAGAGGATTCTGCGGGTTACATTAACAATGGTTATCTAAGGATCCAGAATATCAGTGTTGTTCAGGAAATCAGGTGTGTAACGGAAAAAGTTTTCAGAGAAACTTCATATTAGATGTTTAAAGGGTGCAAGAAGTTTATATTATGTTAAGTTGCACTTGGGAACTGCAACCATTCGAAAAGGGTTTCATAAAGTTTATTGCATCTTTTTATTGCGAATCTATCGTTTCATCGTAGCCCAGAATGTTTCTATGGGGGTTTAGGTCTGGTGCATAAGATGGAAAAATATTATTCTATATCCTGCAAATCCTATAATGATTGGGTTTTATTAGATTTATGGAACGCTGCATGATCCATTGCAACAGTTTGCTCTGGCTTTAGTGCCTTTATCAGCAGGGGGTTCTACCCAACTATTAAAGAGTTCGGCACGATATGCACCATTAAAAACCATAGGAGCTATAGATGTATCCTGCAATGATATGGGTTCTTTGATTCTATTGATTGCTCTTTTGACTTGGTAGCAATTGATTTTTTTGTCAAGCCGCGCTTTATGTTGCGCCACTCTCGTAATATCATCAAAGTTTTTGGCTGAAACATTTTTTATAATTTATGGGTTTTTATGATGTTTTCCTGGGTTTTCTTCCAGGTAAGTAAAAGCTTTTTTATAGCTAAAAGCATATTTCT